>NZ_CALLJH010000020.1:0-63359 GCF_938091255.1 uncultured Chloroflexus sp. | reverse complement strand
AAGGCGCGCCAGCCGGTGCAGTTGCACCAACGTTACGATACGACGAAACTAAGTCGTTAGCCCCCTATGCTCAATACCGTCCATTTGCAAACCTTTCTCGCCGTCGTCGAGACCGGCTCGTTCTCGGCGGCAGCTAAGCGGTTGCATATGTCGCAGCCGGCGGTCAGCCAGCAGATCCGGGCGCTGGAAGAGCAGGTCGGTGGGGTACGCTTGTTCCGGCGAAGCGGGCAGCAGATGGTGCTCACGTTGGCCGGCGAGCAGTTATTGAACCATGCGCGAGAATTGGTAGTAATGGCCGAACGGGCGGTGCAAGCGGTAAGCGCGTTGCGCGGCCAGATTGGCGGGCGGGTGACAATTGGTTGTCTAGCTGGTGGCGCCGAAGCGTTTCTACCGGCGCTGCTCGCTATCGTGCAACGCCAATACCCGGCGGTGACGGTTGAGGTCGAGGTGCAAAGCGCCGATCGCTTGTTGGAACACCTCTCCGAGCGGCGCTGTGAGGTCGTGCTTGTCAATGATACGCCGCGTCGGCGTGGTTTTGAGACGCGCTTGCTGGCCGGTGAGCGGCTGGCGCTGGCTGCAGGAGCCGGTCATCCGCTCTTGCAGCAAGAGCAGGCGCCTCCCGGCGTCTTGCGTGACTACCCGTTGGCTTTACCGCAGGTGGGACATCCATTGCGGCGTGTGATCGAGGATGGTTTGCGTCGCCGGGGCGTCAATGCCGCCGATCTGCGCGTGACGCTTGAAGCCGACAGTCCGTTGCTGCTGCGGTCAGCGGTGGAGGCGGGGTTGGCGTTGGCCTTCTTGCCGGCCAGTGTGTTGCCGGCGCGGCTTGAACGGATGGGGATCGTGACGTTGGCCGGGCAGCCGCTGGCGTATGAATGGCACCTTGTCCGCTTGCGCGAACGAGCGCCGGCCCGCGTAGTCGATTTGCTCTACGAGACATTGCTGGGTGACGAGGCCCGATCGACGTTGTTGCGGTTGGGGTTGGCGACGTAGCGCTTCCGTCATTCCCCTCCTCAGCGGGGTTCAAGGGCGGATAGAACGCATGAGCGTAGGTGTGGTTGATGGCTTTGCAATGCACCGGTTCACCCTCACCCCTAGCCCCTCTTTCACTGGTGCGGGAGAGGAGCGCGTGCCGTACCTGCTCACCGCGCGACTTCCCCTCTCCGCCCGCTCGGCAGGAGAGAGGGCCGGGGGGTGAGGTCACTTGCTCGCGCAGCGGGCCTCGTAAGTTTTCGTTCGTCCCCCAGCGGGAGGGACCGTCTTACCCCTCCCTTAGCAGAGGTGGGACTAAGGGGGGGGTACGGGCCAACCGGGAGAGGGGGTAGAGGGTGAGGGCCACCAGCTCGCGCAGCGGGCTTCGTAAGCATAGCCCAGCCCTTCAGGGCCGGGTTCCCGGCTAAGGTTGGTGGTCGTTACGCCAAGCAAGGCTTTTGAAGAATGACCGAGGTTGTATGCACGATGTCATAGTGATTGGCGCAGGCATAGCCGGCTTAGCGGCGGCAAATGCCCTCCACGCCGCGGGTTATGAGGTGCTCGTCCTCGAAGCGCGGGATCGGATTGGTGGCCGTATTTGGACGGACGAGCAGTATGGCCCGGTCGAGTTTGGGGCTGAATTTATTCACGGCCACCGTGCCGCCACGTGGGAATTGGTCAGGCGCGCCGGCTTACCCACTTCGCGTTGGGGGCGCGATCGCCAGTTCGCGCTCGGCGGACGAATATTGGCCGCTGATCATCCGCTTGGGGCAGCCGTGCATACGCTCTACCAGCAGATCTGCGAGTATCGCGGCCCCGAAGTGACAGTGGCCGAATTGCTCGACCGGCTCGCGCCATCATCTGAAGCGCGCACCCTAGCCGGACGCTGGCTAGCCAATATTGAAGGGGCCGACTTGCACCGGCTCAGTGCGGTAGCATTGGCCCGCGAACGGCGCTTGAGCACGATCGGCGAGGATAACTTTCATATCGATTGCGGCTATCGCTATCTGCTCGCGCCGCTGTGTGCCGGGTTAGCGATCGAACTGCACGCTGCGGTCACGCTGGTACGCTGGGATGAGCAGCACGTTGCCGTAGAGCTGGCCGATGGCCGCCGATTCCAAGCGCGCCAGCTTGTCATAACGGTGCCGGTTTCGCTTTTGCAGGCCGGCCAGCCGGCGTTTGATCCGCCGCTCCCAGCGGCCAAGCAAGCCGCCATTGCAGCTATCCCAATGGGCCATGTTACTAAGCTAGCGCTCTGGTTCGATCGCCAATTCTGGCCAGAGTTTACCGTGCTCAGTACTGATGGCGTGATCGCAACGTGGTGGCCGGTGACGAGCGCCCGCGTGCCCACCTTGATGGGCTATATGGGTGGCCGGCAGGCGCTCGCGGTAGCTGAACTCGGTGCAACCGAAGCGATTGCAGTCGCGTTGCGCGAACTCAACGCGTTATTTGGCGTTGATGCGGCAGCCGCTTATCGCGCTGGCCGATTGGTCGATTGGTCACACGATTCGTGGAGCCGGGGCGCGTACACCTACAGTGCCGCCGGCACGGCAGCGGCGCGAGTTGCGCTCGCCGAACCGGTTGGCCCGCTGTTCTTCGCTGGCGAAGCCACCGTCACCGGCGCTGAAATTGCGACCGTGCATGGCGCGCTTGAGACTGGGCGGCGGGCTGCGCGGACGATCCTCCTGCGCAACCGCCAGATTCAAACACACCTCTAACATCCCGCTAGTGTATCATTGCTAGAAAACCGGTACACTACACACAGATACAACATGCCCGTATGGGTACAACAACATTTTGCAACGGAGGCCAGCACTATGGGCAAAATTGTAGGAATTGACCTTGGCACGACTAACTCGTGCATTGCAGTTATGGAAGGCGGTGATGTGGTCGTCATCCCCAACGCGGAAGGCAACCGCACCACGCCGTCAGTGGTCGCATTTGCCAAGAATGGCGAGCGGCTGGTAGGCCAGACTGCCAAGCGGCAGGCGACAATCAACCCTGAAAACACCCTCTACTCGGTGAAGCGCTTTATTGGGCGCAACTTTGATGAAGTGACTGAAGAGCGCAATCGAGTGCCGTTTAAGGTGGTGAAGGGCCCGCGCAACGATGTGCGCATTTACGTGCCGCAGACCGGCAAAGAGTATGCGCCGCAAGAGATCTCGGCGATGGTGTTGCAGAAGCTCAAAGCTGATGCCGAGGCCTTCCTTGGCGAGCCGGTGACGCAGGCGGTGATCACGGTGCCCGCTTACTTCAACGATAGCCAGCGGCAGGCAACCAAAGACGCCGGTAAGATTGCTGGTTTGGAAGTGCTGCGCATTATCAACGAGCCGACTGCCGCAGCGCTGGCGTATGGCCTTGACAAGAAGAAAGATGAGACGATCCTCGTTTTCGACCTTGGTGGCGGTACGTTCGACGTGAGCATCCTTGAGGTCGGCGATGGCGTGATCGAGGTCAAGGCGACCAGCGGCGATACCCACCTTGGCGGTGATGACTACGACGCCGCGATCGTCAACTGGATCATCGATGAGTTCCGCAAGGATCAGGGCATCGACCTGAGCAAGGATCGACAGGCCCTGCAACGTCTGAAAGAGGCGGCTGAGAAGGCCAAGATGGAGCTCAGCTCGATGATGGAGACCGAGATCAACTTGCCCTTTATCACGGCTGACGCCAGCGGCCCCAAGCACTTGGCGATGAAGCTGACGCGGGCCAAGTTCGAGCAGTTGACCACGCATCTGACCGAGCGCCTGCGCGATCCGGTGTTGCGTGCGCTGAAAGATGCCGGCTTGCAGCCGAGCCAGATCGACGAAGTGGTGTTGGTCGGTGGTTCGACCCGTATGCCGGTCGTGCAAGAGCTGGTGCGCAAGATGCTCGGCAAAGAGCCGAACAAGAGCGTCAACCCCGATGAGGTGGTGGCGGTCGGCGCGGCGATCCAAGCTGCCGTGCTCGGCGGTGAAGTCAAGGATGTGCTGCTGCTCGACGTGACGCCGCTCTCGCTCGGTGTCGAGACACTGGGCGGTGTGATGACCAAGCTGATCGAGCGTAACACGACCATCCCGACCCGCAAGACCGAGATCTTCTCGACTGCGGCTGATGGCCAGACGGCGGTTGACATCCACATCTTGCAGGGTGAGCGCGAGATGGCGGCTGACAACATCACGCTCGGTCGCTTCCGGCTTGAGGGCATCCCGCCGGCGCCACGCGGTGTGCCGCAGATTGAGGTGACGTTCGATATTGACGCGAACGGCATCTTGAATGTGAGCGCGCGTGATAAGGCGACGGGCAAAGAGCAGCGCATCACGATTACCGCCAGCACCAACCTCTCGAAAGAAGAGGTTGAGCGTATGGTGCGCGAAGCGCAGCTCCATGCCGCCGAAGACAAGGCGCGTCGCGAGCTGGTTGAGCTGAAGAATCAGGCTGATAGCCTCGCCTATCAGACCGAGAAGTCGCTCAACGAGCTGGGCGATAAGATTGACAGCATCGAGCGCGGTCGGATCGAGGGCCTGATCAAGGATCTGCGCGAAGCGATCGCCAAAGAGGATCGCAACCGCATCCAGCAACTCTCAAACGAGTTGCAGCAGGCGATGTTCAAGATCTCGCAGGCTGCCTACGGTGATGGCGCTGCGCCGGGGGCTGGCAGCAGCGGTGGTCGCAAGGATGATGGCGTCGTCGAAGGCGAGTATACGGTCAACTGATCGGCACCCTCTCAACGGTAGCGTAAGGGCGGGTTTACAACCCGCCCTTACCGCTTCTCCTCCTACGATCTATCCCACGCTATCGTCGCCGCTGCTGGCGCGAGCGCAACACCACCGGAAAGATCAACCCCACGTGCCAACGAATGAAGCGCGCCTCCCAATGTTGCCGCCATGGTAACGGCATCTGGGTTAACGCTTCATAACTGCGCAGCAAGTAAATCGCCAACGGCGGCGCGCCGTGAATCTGGTGCAAGGCTTGCAGGGCCAGCTCGTGCGCCTGTTGCAGCTCGCCGCTGATTTGGGCCATCCGCGCTGCCAACAGCGTATGCCAGATCTGATCGGCGCGGCTGATCCGGCTCGAATCGGTAAACAGGTTGCTCGCCGCTTGCCATTCGGCCATCGCTGCATTCACATCACCAGCGGCGAGATGAATCTCAACCGCGCTGAGACGGCCCCATACCTGCACCTGATGGTCACGTGTTCGCTCGCCGCAAGCAACGACTTCGGCAGCACCGACCAGCGCCGCCGCGAAATTGCCCGTCCGCGCCTGTGCCATACAGAGCAGGGCGCGGCATTCGGCCCAACGGCGGGTTTCACCATGCTGCTGGGCAATCGTCAAGCCGAGATTCAAGGCTGCCTGCGCCCGTTGCCAGTCTCCTCGGCCCAAGGCGGCGAGGCCCTGCATTTGGGCGGCCCACGCAATGGTGGCGGGATCACCCAGTTCGTGCGCTAGCCGCATCGCTTTGCGCCGGTATAGCGCGGCGCAGACTGGCAACCGGTTCAACGCGACTTCCATGTGCGCATAAGCGCGGGCGCGGGCTAATGGCAACCCGGCGGCTTCGGCCAGATTCAGTGCGCGCAGTAAGCTGTGCAACATCGTCAGCGGGTCGCGCTGGTAATAGTCGAGTTGCACTAGCAGATTTGCCGCGCGCGTAATTTCCATCGTATCAATCCCTGCTGGTATGGTGCGGGGGCGAATGCCAAGCAGCGCCAATATTTGCCGCACACTCTCGATCAGCACTGGGGCGAGCAAGGCCCGGCGATCGGACGGCAATGGCAGGCCAAGGTGGGCAAAGGCGTTTTGCACCAATCGGTAGCTTTCGCCAAGACGGCCTTGGCAATAAAACGCTTCAGCCAACATCCGCTCGCGCCGGCCAATAGTAACGCTTGATTGATCGGTGTTGATCTGGTTCGCTTTGCTCAAGAGGTCGATCGCGCTCGCGTAATCACCGGTGTGGAGCGCGAGTTCGCCTGCTCGGTCGAGATACGGCTGTGCCCGTACCGGCTCACCGGCAGCTTGCCAGTGGTAGGCGATGGTCGTTGCTTGCAGCGGATCGCCGCCGGCGCGTTGTTCCAGATACTCGGCTAAGCGGGCATGTACCTGTCGCCGCTGGGCAAAACTCATCAGGTTGTAGATCACTTCCGCCACCGCCGCTGGCCAGAAGGCATAGGACAACGTTGGTTCAAACCGCTCAAGGGTGATCAAGCCGGCTTGTTGGATGGCGAAAAGCTGACTGGTCAGTTGTTGTTCATTGATCTGAGCGGGGTGAATGGCCGCTAACGTCGCCGGATCAAATTCGACCCCGATCACGCTGGCGACTTTCAACGTCAATTGCTGCTCTAGCGTTAATTGGTCAAAACGGCTGGTAATTAATCCTTGAACAGTGACTGGTAAACGAACCATTCGCAATGCGGTGCTAACTGCCCCCGGCACGAAGCGACAGATTTGGCGTTGGCGCATAATCAATCCGGCATCGCGCAGGGCTTTGGCTAGTTCAAGACTAAAAAAGGGATGGCCCTGCGTCTGCTCGGCAATCAGCCGCCAGATCGCTTCATCGACTTGCTCAACTTCAAAGAGCCGGGCAATAAGATCATGAATAGCAAGCGGGGGTAGTCCCTGTAATTTGATCTGATCCATCAATGGATGGTAGAGCAGCCGGCGCTGCTCTTCGGTCTGATTCAGCGGTGGTCGCCCCGTGAGGATAAGCAAGATGGGCGGCTGGCGATCGAGTAGGTCGGCCAGTAACGTCCATGTCGTTTCATCGAGCCATTGCGTGTCTTCGATTGCGATCACCAAGGAGGCACGTTCGGCCACATTGACGAGCAGCGTAATCAAACCGTCGCGCAGGCGTCCGGCATGGGTTGGCGCCAGCGCGGCGAAGTTAGGTGGCTGGCCAATGAGGGTAGTTGGCCAGAGTTCGTGGATGATAGTGTCAATCGCATCCGTCAGATCGCCGAGTCGCGGATCATTCAGCAACCCCGGTAGGCCGGCCCGTAGCACATTGTACGGACTGCGATCGATTAACCGGGCCGTGCCGGCGAGCACGATTGCGCCACGGTTGCTCGCTTGGGCAATGAAGGCTTGGACAAGATGCGATTTACCGATGCCTACTTCGCCGGTAATCACGATGCCGTTGCCTTGGCCCTGCCGTAATCGCTCGAAGCGATCATTGAGCAGCGCCATTTCGTTGGCCCGCCCAACGAGGGCGTTGGTGTAGCGGTTGGTGATCGGCGACCGTCGATCGTATCCATCAGTGATGCTTAACAGCGGTTGAAAGATATGAACCGGATCGGCGATCCCGCGCAGGTACAGTGGGGGTAAGGCGTTAAAGCTGATCCGGTCGCGGCAAGCTGCCGCTGTCTCACCATCGCACAAGATGGGCGCGCTTTGCTGCCGAGCCACTTGCATCAGCCGCGCAGCACGATTGACGACCGAACCCATCATGGTGTATTCGCGCCGCTCTTGCCCTCCGACCGAACTACAGAGCGCTTGTCCGCTGGTGACGCCGATCGTGCAGGTAAACCCCAGATCGGCGAGAGTGTTGACAATATCGTGGGCAGTTAAGACGCCGCGCTCCGCGTCGTCTTCATGGGCGAACGGCGGCAACCCAAACGCTACTAGCAGCGTCGGTCCTTTATTATCGGTGCCAAGCCGGTTGATGCTGCCTTCATACCGGTAAATACAAGTCTGGATAGCGCGCAGCGCCGCCTGTGCTACCGGCAATGGGATGTCAGCAGTTAGATCGCCAAGATGAGCAAACAAGACCGTCACATAGCGTTGTTCGGCGAGCCACCCGGTTTGCCCGGCGTCAATGCGGGACAAAATCGCTTTAGGCACATACGAGCGTAGGAGTTCAATTTGTTCGAGGTCGATCTGGGGTGGCGAAAGCGCCTGCATCGGTACGTCATCGAGCAATGCGGTGAGCCGCCAGTAGCCGCCGGGGAGTGGCTCAGCTTTGCACCATGGTTGCACGAACTGCCAAGCGGCGGCAGTTAAGGCGACCTCTCCCGGCGGCGCTGTCGCTTCAGCTGCGCCGGCCTCACGCACGGCCTCACCGATGATCAAGAGATCCCAGCGGTCAAAAATGCCACCCAGATGCATCACCGTTACGTCGCCAGCCCCAATCCCTACCCGTGCCCGTAGCCCCCGCGCCGCTTCATCCACCACTGCGGTGCTCCAAACCGCGGGTGACATAATCATCTGGATCGCGAGACCGCACTGCACGGCGCGGCGCGTGAGCTGTTCCAATGACTCGTCGCCATACCAGAGGGCCAGCAGGCCATCGCCGGCAAATTTGATCACATCCCCGCCATGGGCCGTGACGATCCTGACCAAATGCCCAAAATAGAGTTCGAGAATTTGCGTCAGCTCTTCAGTGCCAGCCGGATTGGTGTGGGTCAGATGTTCGGTGAGCGCCGTAAATCCCGATAGATCGGCAAACAGGATGGCTGCCGGAAAGCGCTCCTTGGCTGGTTCAAGCCGCCCATCCGCGCTAATGTTTTGCAACCGGCGCCGGATCAGGCCGGGGAGGTAGCAGGCCAATTCGCTGAGGTGAGCGAGCATCATGGCAGTGAATGATGGATACTACATCCCTATTGCCGTCTCACAAACGGCGCTTGCGCTATACAATAGTGATGGACGGTTGGGTTGGTGCCAATTGTGTGGTCTGTTTGATTATGGATCAGAGCTGGTTGTCGCGCAAGTACGGCGTTGGCGCGCTGCACAAGCTCCTTGGTTGAGGTGAATCTTGCTGCGGCGCATGATTGCTCGTCTATCCCTCCTTCCGGGTGGGTCCATCTCAGAATATGGCTGCGACCAATGAATTTTGCCCTTAGCTTGTTTTGACAAGCGGTTGTTGCGCTTGCCATTGCTCGTCTTTAGCGTGAGCAGGATTGGCGCTGAGCGCATAGATGATGATGGGGTGGGATTTGCCTTTGGCTTGGATCGTGCGGGTGGTAAACTTGAGTATACGTGAAGCGCATACCCGGTACATCTCTTCAGATACCAAAATCTCGCCATTGCGCGCGGCGCTCTCAATCCGCTTGGCGGTGTTGACTGTATCACCAATTACGTTGTAAAACTTGATGCCATTGCTGCCAAGGATCCCTTCAACCGCAAGACCATAGTGCATCCCAATGCCGGCGCCGAGTTGTTCGCGAGCCAGCAGGTCGCTCACGTTGCGTTGGCGTTGCAGCGCGGCGCTCAGTGCTTCGTGTGGTTGGGCGAAAATGGCCATAACTTCATCGGCTGATAGCTTCCATTTGATGATTTGGTGCTGATGGAAGACCTGCTCGATGGTTTGATAGTAGCGGCCAAGGAGTGTCACCGTCTCTTCTGGTAAATGCTGCTCGCTCCATTGCGTAAATCCGCGAATATCCATGAAGAGAATGACGCGCTGTTGGCGCTGTTGATGGAGTTGTTCGGGATTGCTGAGAGAGGTGTTTAATAACTCTTTGCCGAGCAGCCATTCCGAGAATACCTTTAGTTGTTCAGGTGTGGTACGGAGTAATTGGAGATAGTAGTGGCCGGTGGCGTTGGCTAAGCTGATGGTAAACCCGAAAAAGAGCATTACTATACCGACAAATTAATGGCTGATGTCGGTGAAAAAGGTGCTCAGCCCCAATGATAAATACAAAGATCCAATAGTCAATATGGTTGGGGTTGTCCCAAAAATGCATGCCTTCAATTACAATTTCGGTAAGGCTATAGATTGATGGCCCAACCAAATTGCCTGCTAGCCGGCGCTATGGCGTGACGGGTGGCAAATTGGTTAGATGATAGCTCTGGATGATGCTGCTGATAATCAAAATATAGGGGTCATACATAAACCCGTGGCGACTCGCAGAGCGATTCAAATGCGATGTTGGCAATCGCAAAAAGCGCCGAGTTGCCAAAACATTCGAGCGCGTAACGAATCGCAAAGGCACCATACAGCCGGCATTCGATGCGTGAGTGTGGTACCATACGCTTTCTCCCTTCTGAAGCTGTGTTGTGAGATGTGTCACGTGAACGGTTGCGCAACCAGTTTGGTTGTGCTAACAGTAGTGAATTGGGAAACGATGAAAATACGATGAAAACAATGTGCGGCGTGGGTCGGCGATGCGATTCGATGGTTGATCGTGCGCGTTCCTATAGTTTCGTTAGGAAGCCAACAAGTAACGCGCCGGATCAGATTGTCTAGGTTGCTGCTACCCGCTGTTGGTGTTGTTGCAACAGCATAGTGCCAATCTGTTCGATCTCGGCGCAGTGCCGTTGCCACGAAAAGTCGGCGACAACGCGGGCGCGGGCCCGTTGCCCCATCGCAAACGCCGCTGCCGGGTCGGCAAGCACGCGCTCGATGGCGGCGGCCAAATCGTCAATATCGCCTTCACAAAAGAGCGCCCCTTCCGTCCCTTCCCGGATGATGGTGTTCAGCGGCGGGATCGCTGTAGTTACAACCGGCAAGCCGGCGGCCATGTATTCGTAAATCTTCAGCGGCGACCAGAAGAAGCCGGCTGTGCGTAAGGCCGGATGGGGGGCAGTGTTGAAGGGCGCAACGCCAAGGTGAGCGTGCGCCAGTAGTTCTGGCAGCCGTTCGTGCGGCACCGCGCCGGTGAAGGTGAAATGGTGCTGGTATGGTGCGGCCAATGTCTCGGCGGCGGCTCGTTCCGGCCCGTCGCCAATCAGCGTGAAGCGGTAGGTGTGCCCGCGTTCAATCAATAGCCGCGCCGCGCGCACGAAGTCTTGCACGCCGTGCCACGCGCGAAACGAACCCATAAATACGATGTTGGGTGGGCCGGGGGGTGGGGCAGCCGGCGGCATGAACATCTCAACGTTCGCGCCCCACGGTAATTCAATGATCTTCGTTCGTGGAATGCTGTCTGGTACCGTTGTGTGCAACGGTGTCACAATCCGATCAGCCCAGTGGCATTGCCGCTCGGCCCAGCGCCGGAATGGCCTGCCCAACGCATCGTCGATTCGGCGCTTTGGTATTTCAGGCGGATCGACCATCAATGCATTCACTTCGAGAATTGCTGGAATTCCTAACTGCCGTGCCGCGATCATGCCGGCTCCGGCGAAGTTGTAGTAGCGCTCGATGACCAGATCGGGCCGTAACGAGCGCGCCAACCGCATAACTGCTGCCACGCCGAGCAGGCTCAGCAGTTTGGGCAGGTCTTGCTGGTACAATGTGAACCCGTTGTACGGCTGCCCGGCGAGCCGGATCATTGGCCGGAAGCGCAGATGGCTGAGCGGCAGCTCACGACTGGCTGCCACCACATGCACGTCATGGCCGCGTTGAGCCAGACCGCGCGCGACTTCCAGCGTGTGAATGCTGCCGCCCAATGTACCCGGCACCGGAATGCCGGAAGCAAGATATAAGATACGCACAGTTGCCTACAGCCGCTCGTACCGCTCAAGATCCATCGTGATTGCCAGCGTCCCCGGCGCTGCTCGTTGCATAATCTCGTGCGCGCGATCGACTTGCGCATCTTCCACGCCCACCAGCAGGGTTGTATTTCCTCGGCGCAAAAAGCCGCCAGTCGTCGCCAGTCGTGTCACTCGAAACCCGGCGGCGACCAGCGCGTCAACGCCGGCATCGGCATTCGCATCTTCGACCACGAAGACAATCAATTTCATATCCGCCCTTTCGCATGCTGCCACCTCTTGCTGCCGAGATTATACGAAGAGGCGGCCCTGCCGTCAATCGTTTTCCTATTGTTGGGCAACGTTGCCTGTGTTATGATCGTGATCAGCGGTTCGCCCTTGATGCTCGAAAGGGGGTTCGCTATGCCAGCACCGGTTATTCCACATCGCTTTCCTGATCGGCGTGCTGCCGGGCGCGCTTTGGCATGGGCCTTGAGCCATTATGCTGACCGGACTCGCCTGCAGGTTCTGGCCCTGCCCCGCGGTGGTGTGCCGGTCGCCTACGAAGTGGCGCAAGCGCTCGCTGCGCCGCTCGATGTGTTGCTGGTGCGCAAGTTGGGGGTGCCCGGCCAGCCCGAGTTGGCAATGGGTGCTATTGCCGAACAGGGGGCGCGGGTGCTCAATCACGATATCATTGCCGACTTGGCTATTCCGTCCTATGTGATCGAAGAAATTACGGCGCAGGAACAGCTCGAAATTGAGCGCCGCGCCCGCGCTTATCGTGGCCAGCGCCCGCCGCCAGAGCTGCACGACAAGACGGTGATTATTGTTGATGATGGCTTGGCCACCGGCGCGACGATGCATGCCGCAGTGAACTGCGTGCGTTTGCAGCAGCCGCGCTGGATTACGGTGGCAGTCCCGGTTGCCAGTACCGAGAGCGTGCGTCATCTGCGCACCGTGGCCGATGATGTGGTTGCGGTGTTGGCAGTCGAACCGTTCTACGCGCTCAGTTACTGGTATGATGACTTTCGCCAAACGAGTGATGATGAGGTGCGGCAGTTGTTGCAGGCTAGTTTGCCGGCCAGCGCTGTGCCGCATGAAGAGGGTGCATGATCGTCGTCCAACTCTTCGGCTCACCGCGTGTGTTGCGTAATGATCAGCCGGTGCCGTTGTCGCGCCGGCGGAACCGGGCATTGCTGTTTTATCTGGCTGCGCATGCGCGACCGGTGCGGCGTGAACAGGTGTTGGCCCTTTTCTGGCCCGATCACGAGCGTGGCGCGGCCCAACAGCTTCTTCGTTCCGCGCTCTACACGATTCGCCGCGCGGTTGGCGATGCCTTGATCGCCGATGATGAGCAGCTTGCGCTGGCGGCTGCCGTTGATCTGCGCGCGTTGTACGCCGTGATGGCCGATCCGCAGGCGAGTGCCGCAGCCTTGGTGTCAGTGTTACCTGCCGATTCTGCCGAATTGTTGGCTGGCTTTGAGCTGCTCGATTGCGAGCCGTTTCAGTTTTGGTTGGAGGGTGCCCGTATCCAAGCCCGTTCGCTCGTGGGAAGAGGATGGCTGCGCTTGGCCCGTCTCTATGAACAAGGCGGCGATCTGGTTCATGCGCTGCGGGCGCTCGATGCCGCTCTCGCTATCGATCCACTCCAAGAGGACGTTCAGCGTGATGCGATGCGATTGGCCTACCTGAGCGGCGATCGGGTCAGCGCGATCCGGCGCTTTGAGCGGTTGCGCGAGCTACTTGATCAAGAGTTGGGTGTGTCGCCGATGCGCGAAACGCAGGCGCTGTACGACGCAATTATTACCGATACGCTCGCGGTGTCCCCCGCGCCGCGCTTCCGCCCGCCGGTCGCTAATGGCTTGTTGCCGTTTACCGGTCGCGAGGCTGAATTGGCTCGCTTGCGCGCCGAAGCACGCCCCGGTCGCTTATTGCTGATTGAAGGCGTGCCCGGCATTGGCAAAACCCGTCTGGCTGAAGAGTTCCTTGCTTGGCGCGGCGGATTGGCTCTCAGCGGAGGCGCTCGTGAGCTTGAACAGAATTTGCCCTACCATCCGATCAGCGCGGCACTGGCTATGCTGGTGGCGCGTCCAGAGTGGCCTGTCTTGCGCGCGCAGGTGCGCCTCGCTCCGATCTGGTGGAGCGAATTGGGCCGCCTGTTGCCCGATCTGACCCCGCCGCCTGCCGAACCGCCCGATGAGGCACGGTTGTGGGAAGCTATTACCCGTCTGTTGGTCGAAATCGCTCGCCAAACCCCGCTGAGTCTCTTGATCGATGATCTACAGTGGGCCGATGTGAGTACGCTGGGTTGGCTTGGTTATGTGCTGCGGCTGAGCACTGAAGCTGATCTGGTGGTGGTTGCTACCGCGTGTCTGCCCGAACCGCGCAGTCCGCTCGCTGGCTTGATCCGTGCATTAGTGCGTGAAGAGCGGCTGATCCGTTTGGCGATCGATCGGTTGCCGCCGGAGGCGACGCTCGCCATAGCGCGCCGTCTCAGTCCAACCTTTGCCCATCCGCTCGCCAATTGGCTTGAACAGAGCGCCGAAGGTAATCCCTATATCATCGCCGAGCTGGTGCGCTACGCACGCACTGCCGGCTGGCTGACCGCCGATGGGATGGTTGATCTAAGTACGCTCTCGGCGCAGCCGGTCGTGCCGCAGACGGTGTACCATCTGATCGAAGCGCGTCTCAGCCGGCTTTCCGATCCAGCCCGGCGATTTCTCGATGCAGCAGTGGCTGTCGGTCGCGATTTCGATTTCGCGGTCGCGGCCAAAGCGGCGGCCCTGTCGGAAGAGGCGGTGCTCGATGCGCTCGATGAGCTGTTGGCGGCGCGGTTGGTGTTGCCGTGCGCCGATGGCCGGTTTTGTTTTGACCATAGCTTGACGATGGAAGTTGCCTACCGTGATGTGGGCGAATTGCGCTACCGGATGTTGCACCGGCGGGTCGGCGAAGCGCTTGAGACCGTCTACCGCGACCGGCTTGACGATCTGGCTGGCCAGATCGCGTTCCATTTTGCTGCCGGTGGCTGGCTGGAACGAGCCGCGACCTATGCTTTGCGCGCCGCCGAACGAGCCGCGGCCTTGGCGGCTTGGCCTGAAGCTGCCGAGTTCTATGCGCAGGCCTTAGCCGGTGCGCCAGCAACGCAGCGTTCATTCATCTTGCTGAAAGTGGGTGAGGCACGCTTGCAATCGGGCGCGGCGGCGCTAGCCGCTGAAGCCTTCCGCGACGCAATTGCAACTGCGCCGACCGCGTATGACGCGCTCGTGGCCCGGTTGGCGTTGGCCCTTGCGCTTATTCCGCAAGGGCGCTATGCTGATGTGATTGCGCTGGTGAGCCAGCCCGATCCGGCGGCGCATCCGAAAGAACAGGCTACAGCGCTCTTTTTGTGGGGGACGGCGCTTTCGCTGGAGGGGGCTGATCTCTATCGCGCTGCCGAACGCTTGACCGCTGCCGAACAGGTGCTCCTGTCGTGTCCGGTTGCCGATCAGGCCGCGTTGGCGCAGGTTCATTTCGAGCTAGGCAATATTGCTGCGCAGCAGGGTGATCTTGATACCGCTATTGCGCGTTACGAAGCGGCGCAGCGCATTGCTGACCAGACGGGGGATGAGGCCAGTACGTGGCGCGTGCTGGCTCGCAATAACCAAGCTTACCACCGGTTGTTGCGCGGTGAGGTGGCTGCCGCTGGCGAGATCATTACCGCCGCACTGGCGTTAGCCGAAGAACGCGGGTTGTTGGCGTTGCAACCGTACCTGCTTTCGACCGCCGGCGAAGTGGCGCTGGCTCACGGCGATCTCGCCACCGCGCAAGCCTACTTCCAACAAGGCTTGGGTTTGGCGAACCAACTTGGTATTCCTGAACGGGTGGCTAGTCTAACGGCTAATCTCGGCTTGGTGGCCGTTCGCCGTGGTGAAACGACGTGCGCTGTTCACTGTCTTTCAACGGCGCTGGCCCAAGCCGATACCCTTGGCGCTCGTCATCTGGCCGCGCAAATCCGGGTTTGGATCGCGCCGCTGTTGCCCGTAGCCGAGGCGCGCGCTGTGCTGGCCGAAGCGCAAGCGCTTGCCGAAGCCGGTGGCCGCCAACGCTTGCTGGCTGCAATCGCCGAGGCGCGGGCGGTCTTGGCCGAACGAGAAGCGACGCTGTATGTAACGTAAATGATCGGGAATAGCTTGGCAATCGTCTTCGGCCTTCTTGGTGTGTGGTTGCGGTGAGTGCGTATGCGGTATACATAAACTTTGTGTTTGCGAATGCTTCGTGGTGTGGTTGCCAGCGAGGGGGGGCTATGGTGCGACCACAGATCGGGGATATCATCGGGCATGCCCATATCGAAGCACTGATCGCTTCGTCGGTGTACAGTGATGTCTACCGGGCCACCGATCTGCTCAGCGGCAAACCATGCGCCGTGCGCTTGTGGCGCGCCTCATTCGATCATGCCACTGAATTACGCGCGCTCTTCCATTATGAAGCGCGGATTGCGGCTGCGCTCCGCCATCCGCACATTCTGCGCATCAGCGAGAGCGGTGAATGGCATGGGTATGGCTTTATCATCAGCGAGTATATGGCGACTGGATCGCTGCCGACATGGTTGCGACGAGTGTCTGCGCCGCCTGCCGTCCTCTTTGATTTGCTCAGACAGGCAGCGCTGGCCTTAGCGTATGCCCACCGGTTTCATGTGGTGCATGGCGATCTCCGTCCCGCCGCTTTGCTCTTAACCCCTGATGTGCGGTATCGCGCCGGGTTGCGGCTGGCCATCAGCGGTTTAGCATTAGGGCGGCTGAGCAGCGAAGCGTTAGCGCTTGGCGGCATTACCCCGAATCGTTATATCGCGCCGGAACGGCGCGTCGGTGCCGAACCCTCGCCTGCCGCTGATATCTTTGCGTTTGGCCAGATCATAGGCGATCTCTTTGGCGATACCCCCGCTGATCCACACATCGTTGATCTGATGGCCGCCTGCTGTGTGCCCGATCCCGCCCGACGCCCGCCGGCAGCCGCGATTGCGCTTGCCCTTGCCATGCAAGTGCGCGCATTGAGCAAAGATATGGCTTAACTATCCTGCTCGTGGGTAATACTCTTAACCCGCCCAATATCAGCCGCAATCCGCGCAGTAATAGCTTCGGCCTGTTTTCGCGCCACTTCTGGCATCAGCGTCGCACTTTCGCGCGCGCGCCAACAAGCGGCAAAGTGGCCGTTGCCGTAATCAACAAACGGTGGCTCTTCCTCACGGCACTTCTGGATGGCAATTGGGCAGCGGGTGTGGAAATGGCAGCCTGACGGCGGGTTGAGTGGGCTAGGGACATCGCCCTCTAAAATAATTCGCCGGCGTTGCCGTTCCACTTTCGGATCAGGAATCGGAACCGCCGAGAGCAGCGCTTGCGTGTACGGGTGCAGCGGCATCGAATACAGTTTTGGCCCCTCGGCTAACTCAACCACTTTGCCGAGGTACATCACGGCCACTCGATCAGAAATGTGGTTAACGACGCTGAGGTCGTGTGCAATGAACAGATAAGTCAAACCGAGTTTGTCTTGCAACTCTTCCAGCAAATTGACCACTTGCGCCTGAATCGATACATCAAGCGCCGAGACCGGCTCATCACAAACGACAAAATCCGGCTCAACCGCCAACGCACGTGCAATCCCGATCCGTTGCCGTTGGCCGCCGGAAAACTCGTGCGGGTAGCGATTGGCAAACGCTGGGTTAAGACCAACCAGATGTAACAGCTCCTCGACCCGCTCGCGCACTGCTCGCCCTTCGCGCAGCTTATGCACCCGGATCGGCTCAGCAATAATGTCGCCGACCGTCATGCGCGGGTTGAGCGAGGCATACGGGTCTTGGAAAATCATCTGCACCCGGCGGCGCATGTGGCGCAGGTCATTGCCGCGCAATGTGGTCAAATCGACACCCTGAAACAGTACCTGCCCGCTGGTGGGACGGTACAGTTGCAAAATCGCCCGCCCAGTGGTGCTCTTACCGCAGCCCGACTCGCCTACCAACCCAAGCGTCTCGCCGCGCTTGATCGTAAAACTGACGCCATCAACCGCTTTCACTGTGCCTACGCGCCGCTGAAAAATAATCCCCCGTGTGACCGGGAAATGCATGCGCAGGTCTTTCACTTCGATCAACTGTTCGCCGGAGGATTGTGCCAACGTAGCCATGAAATGCCTCGCCTCGTCAAGCCGCAATGTCGCTCGTTACGTGCTGGGGAATCGGAGTCTCAATCGTAATGTCGAAATGGCATGCTGCCCGATGGTGTTGGCCCACACTGCGCAATGCTGGCGCGCTGGCGAGGCATTCCTCCCGCGCGTAATCACAGCGCGGGCTGAAGGGGCAGATCGGCGGCAGATCGATCAAATTCGGCGGCAAGCCACGGATTGGCGTCAAGCGCCGGCCCCGCTCTTCATCGAGCCGCGGAATCGAGCGCAACAAGCCGATCGTATACGGCATACGCGGGTTGGTAAAGATTTCACTAGTGGGGCCTTCTTCTACCACCCTGCCGGCGTACATCACTGTCACCCGGTCAGTCATGCCAGCGACAACGCCAAGGTCGTGCGTAATCAAAATCACCGCCGTCCCCAACTCTTCGCGCAACCGGTTGATCAATTCGAGAATCTGGGCCTGAATTGTCACATCGAGCGCGGTGGTCGGCTCGTCGGCGATCAGCAGTTCGGGGTTGCACGAGAGTGCCATCGCAATCATCACCCGCTGGCGCATCCCGCCCGAAAACTGGTGTGGGTAATTATCGAGCCGCTTGCTGGCCGAGGGAATGCCCACCATGTCGAGTAGTTCGACCGCACGATCACGCGCCTCTTTTTTGGTCAATTTGAGGTGCAACTCGAGCGACTCGGTGATCTGCCGGCCAATCGTCAACACCGGGTTGAGCGACGTCATCGGATCTTGAAAGATCATGGCGATCCGGTTGCCGCGAATAGTCTGCATCTCCTCTTCGCTGGCTTGTAACAGATCCTCGCCGTCGAACAGAATTTGGCCGCCGGCAATCTTGCCCGGCGGGGTTGGGATTAGTCGCATGATCGAGAGTGACGTGACCGATTTGCCGCAACCCGACTCGCCGACGATGCCGAGCGTTTCGCCTCGATTGACATAAAAAGAAACACCGTCGACCGCTTTGACGATGCCGTCCTGCGTATGGAAATAGGTGCGTAGATCGCGAACTTCGAGCAATGGGGCCATACAGATCCTTTGTCTCGTTGCCCTAGTGGTGTGTGGGCATGGCCATTCCGTTGTTATGTTTACCTTTGATGGTGCGGATAGGGGGATAGTACCACAGAAAACCGGTCAGTGTCAAGGAATCTATAGCGCCGCACGGCTGTGCGGCGCTATAGAGGTCTTACAGCGATGGCGGCCAATGTTATGCGAACACGCCCTTGTTACCAGACTCTGCGGCCCGGTACGTCAAATGTAGCCGTGCGCAAAATATCAAGGATGGTCGGCACGTAATTGATGATCAGAATGATCGCTGCGATTGCCACCCACACCAGCAGCCGGTCAAGGATCTTGGGTGCATCTTCAGGGCCAGAGATCGCCTTGGCGAAGGTGAAATCGGGCGCTTCGGCCAGCTTCTCACCGCGGGTCAGCGTCATGATCATGTTGAGGTAGTAGAAAATGGCGCTCACAAACATGATCAGACCGCCGATCATGGCAAAGAAGAGGAAGAACCGCCACTCATCCTGCACATAGGGTGCGCCGCCGATGTCGGTGCGGCGAGGCATGCCGCGGAGGCCAAGCTCGTGCATGAAGTGCGAGAAGAGACCCATGCCGACAAACCAGAGCCATGGCTGCGCCACCGCCAATCCGCGGCTCCATAGCTTCCGCCCGGTGAGGTGCGGAACCAGCCAGTAGGTGATGCCCATGAAGCTCAGCGCCACTGCCGTGCCGACCGTCAAGTGGAAGTGACCCGAAATCCACGATGTATTATGCACCACGAGGTTGACGTTGTACGAAGCGTTCACCAACCCGCTGATGCCGCCGAAAGCAAAGAGCATCATGGCCACAATTTGAGTCGAGATTTCGGGCTTGCCCCACGGCAGGTTAAAGATCCACGCTAACCAGCCTTCGCCGCCGTTCCGTCGTCCGGCATACTCTAGTGACGCGACGACGTTGAAGAAGGTGAGCAGGCTGGGGAAGAACACGCCAAAGGTGAAGATCGCATGCACCAGCTTCCACATCTCGGAAATGCCCGGATCGGTCACTTGATGGTGCATCCCAATCGGTAGCGACAGGATCAGGAAGAGAATAAACGAAACCCGCGCCATTGGATCGCTGAACAGCTTGCCGCCAGCCTGTTCCGGCACCAGCGTGTACCACGAGATGTATGCCGGCAACAGCCAGAAGTAGACAATCGGGTGGCCGGTAAACCAGAACAGGGTGCGCGCCAGCACCGGATCAGTGCCGCCGACCAACCCTAACGACCACGGAATGACCAGAAAGAGCATCTCGCTCGCCACACCAATGGTCGAGATCGTCCACATCAGCATGGTCACAATCGCCATGAAGGCCGGCAGTGGCGTGCGCTGGCCGGGATTGTCGGCGAGCCAAGCATTGCGTGTCATGATCATATTCACCAACAACAGCCACGTCCCGGCCACTACCAGCGTCAGACCGATGTAAAAGAGCGCATCTGCCTTCAGCGGCGGGTAGAAGGTGAACATGACGGTGGCGTTGTTGGTCAACAACGGGATCGCCGCCAACACGAGACCCGTGACCATCACCCAGAGTGTAGCCCATGCCAGCCGGCTGCTCGCCAGCGGGCGATTCAGGCTCTTGGTGAAGATGTAAGTCAAAAAGCCAATAATATAGAACGTTGTAAAGACCAATACATTCAACACACCGTGAATGGTCAATCCCTGATAATAACCGCCGGGGAGAAGCGGTTTCGATGGAGTGTAGAGATCCAACCCGTTGTAGCGCAGGATCTGGAGCACACCCATCAAGCCGCCGACAGCGAGTGCGGCGAATGCAATGAAGATATTGATCCCGGCAAGCTTGCGCTCAACACTGAGATCAGTGCTGATCGCCACCGGGCGGGCGCGTGCTGCAATACTAGCCATGCAACTCTCTCCTTTAGATTTCCAGCCAAGTAGTGCCTTGTTTAATAGACGACAACCGTGCCGTACATTACATGATGGCCGGCCCCGCAATATTCATGGCAGACAACGAGATATTCGCCCGGTTTGTCGAACGTGGCAGTCACGCGCGAGACTTGACCGGGGATGACCATCACGTTGATCGGCGCGCCTTCAATCTTGAATCCATGGATCACATCTTTGCTGGTGAGAATGAAGGTGACTTTTGATCCGGCTGGTACTTCAATCTTATTCGGTGTGAACATAAAGGTCTGCGCGGTTATGATCGCTTCATAGCGACCGGGCGCAATTTCGCGCAGGCCGGTCTGACTGAAGGTGGCATCGGCCCCGGCAGCTACGGCGCTCACACTGACCCGCCCTGCTGTCGTCGGAACTCGTACACCAACCGCAAAGGCGGTGATCAGGATCGCAACCAGCATCGAGACCGGGATCGCGACGCTGGGCAGGATCCACGCCACTTCAAACAAATAGCTGATAAACTTCTTGTCTTTCATGACGCCGGTATCCCTCCGTTGTTCAACAGGGTCAGATAGACCTGCATCCACAGAATGCTCATCGCCAGCAAGAAGCCTAACGTGATCATCAGCGCGCCGCGCGGTGGCTCATGATCGTCATCGTGCTCGTCGTCCGATGGTCGGCGGTAGCTTGACATCCTTTCCTCCTCAAGGCTATTCCGGATAACAGACAAAAAGATGAGACGCTTCGTACACTAATCGCATAGCCCCTTGGCTGCCCATTTCACGGGTGAGCAGGTCAATGTCACGTAGCGCAATGGCTAGCGGTGGGCCTTCGGCTGGGTACGAGGTGCGGATCATCCCGCTCGAGTCGATCAGAAACGTGCGCCGTTCGGCGTACAGCTTGCCGTTGGCATCAGGTTCGGTGTAGTACACGCCTAACCCGCCGCCCACGACCATCTTGACTTCGCGTGGATCGCCGGTGACAAACCGCCAGCTTTGCGGGTCAACGCCGAGTTGGCCGGCCAATGCTGACAAATCGGCTGGTGTGTCATGCGCTGGATCAAGGGTAATGGTGAGAAACAGAACGTCACTGCCGAGCCGTCCGCTGCGTTGCAGCTCTTGCCTCAGTTCGAGCAGGTGCTTGGTCTGCTCGGCACATTCGTCGCCGCATCGGCTATGCATCAGGCTGACAAACACCATTCGCCCGCGTAGGTCGCTGTCGAGTAGCCGGCTGCCCCGTTGATCCGTCAATGCAAAGGGCGGAAACTGTTCGCCGCGTGGCAATACCTTCACCGGACGCGCAATCACAAACCATAAGAAGGTTGCCAGCAGGCCAGCGACGACGATGATGCCTAGCGCTGCCCATAACTGCACACCACGGTGCTTAGTGATGGCGCGGTGCCATTGCTGAGTTTGCCCAGAACTCTCGGCTATCCACAAACGCATGGTGCGATCCGTCTAGCTACAATCGCTTGCAAGCCGAGTATACCTAGCGATCGGTTGTAGTGGAGTAAAGCGGTTATAACAAATGGTTGCGGTCTTGCAACTTTTCATCATTCTATTCACAGTGAATACGTACACGATATACAAATAATTCCTTAGCGCTGGGTTGAACTTGCTGCACGGAATTGTTGGTAAGACCGGCGTCGCTCCCGGTTATCGTCTCTTCACGCTACGCCGACAAACTCTCTCTGCATGGGTGGCGGTTCCCCGCTACAATCGGCATGGCCGGTTCCTGAGCGGCGTTCCGGCGCGCCGTGTTGTGTCGCAAAAGGTGATAGTTGTATGGCATCAAAGCAGATTGTGGTTATTGGTAGCGGTTTTGGCGGCCTGAGCGCCGCGATCCGCTTGGCAGCCCAAGGTCACGCAGTGACAATCCTCGAACAGCGCGATCGGCCCGGTGGCCGCGCGTATGTGTATCAGACGAAAGGCTATACCTTTGATAGCGGGCCGACCGTGATTACGGCGCCGTTTATGTTTGATGAGCTGTGGCAGTTAGCTGGTAAACGGCGCGAAGATTATTTTACCCTTGAACCATGCCGGCCCTATTACCGCCTCTTTAATCACGAGGGCCGTTACCTTGAGTATGGTGATGATGAGCAGGCGTTGCTCGATCAGATCCGCCAGTGGAACCCGGCTGATGTCGAAGGGTATAAGCGCTTTATCGCCAGTACCCGCCCGATCTTTGAGAAGGGATTTAGCCTGATCGATAAGCCGTTTCTCCATTTCGGCGATATGCTGCGGGTGGCTCCTGACCTCATTCGCCTTAAATCACATCAGAGCGTCTACCGGTTTGTTTCTCAGTTCTTCCAAGATGATTTCCTCCGCCGCTGTTTCTCGTTCCATCCGCTCTTCATCGGCGGTAATCCGTTTGATTCCACCTCGATCTACGCGATGGTGCATTACCTCGAACGGAAATGGGGTGTCTACCACGCCCGCGGCGGCACCGGCACTATCGTCAAGGCGATGGTGCAGCTCTTTACCGAACTCGGCGGCAAGCTTGAGCTTAATGCCAAGGCAGTTGAGGTTGTGATCGATGGCCGTCGCGCCCGTGCTGTGCGCACCCAAGATGGCCGGCTCTTCCCCGCCGATATTGTGGTCTCGAATGCTGATGTGCCCCAGACCTATATGCGTCTGATCCCGCCGCGCTATCGCAAGGTGCAGACCGATCGCCGGCTGCGACGCATGCGCTACAGTATGTCGCTGGCGGTGATCTATCTCGGCATTAACCGGCGCTACGACGATCGCCGCTTGGTGCAGCACAATATTATCTTCAGCGAACGCTATAAGGGCTTGCTCGACGATATCTTCAACCGTAAGCGGCTGGCTGACGATTTCTCGCTCTATCTGCATCGGCCCTCCCATAACGATCCGACGCTGGCCCCTCCCGGTCACGAGGCGCTGTATGTCCTAACGCCGGTGCCTAATCTGGCAGCGCCGATCGATTGGGCGACGGCTGGGCCAAGGTTGCGCGAGGCGATCCTTTCGTTCCTCGAAGAGCACTATATGCCTGATCTGCGCCGTCATATCGTGGTTGAGCATATGGTCGATCCGCGCTACTATCGCGATGCGCTCAATAGCTATCTCGGCGCAGGCTTTTCTATCCAGCCGATCCTCACCCAGTCGGCTTGGTTCCGCCCCCATAACCGCTCGGAGGATATCGACAATCTGTATCTCGTCGGCGCCGGTACCCATCCCGGCGCTGGCTTGCCCGGCGTGATCGCTTCCGGCGCGATTGTGGCCAATTTGGTGGCTCAAGAGGCGTAGCGCACGCTCCCTAAACAAACAGTTGCTCGCCCCCGACGGGGCGGGCAAATGGTCTTTCATAGTTGTATTGGGCGACGGCGACCCGGTAGTATTGTTAACGCAGCATAGATTATCACCCCAACGCCGCCCGCTCCGACCAAGCCAAGCAATAGTCCGGCCAGATCGTCTGGCCAACGATAACCTGCCGCTGGTGTGCCGCCGGGGATTAGCTCACGCGCGTACCACCATAGCACCCCAACCGCTACACTGGCGCCCAATGCCATCAGCAAGCGTCGCCACAGCGCCGGCGCTCGCCAAAGGCCCGGCAGCGTGTGCCCTAATACAATCGCCAAGGCCAGCGCTTCGAGCGAGTTGGCAATGCTGAACGCAATCGCTAGCCCACTCACATCGCCCCCCCCCACCAGTAGCGTCGCGCCTAACCCAATATTGATCGTCACTTGCCCGATCCCAATCAGCACCGGTGGCCATGTGCGCTGCATCGCGTAGAAGGCGCGGATCATGATTTCTGACGCGGCAAAGGCCGGCAAGGCGAACGCATAGCCGGTTAGGGCGCCGGCAGTGTAGCTCAGCGAGAGGCTGTCAAACGCGCCTCGCTCAAATAAGATGCGCGCCAGCGCCGGCCCTAAGGTGAGCAGTCCAGCGGTCGCCGGCAAGGTCAGCCAGAGGATGCGCCCCAGTGTTGTCCGCACGTCGTCACTCAGCTCGGCCAGCCGTCCCTCGGCTACCAGCCGGGCCAGCCGTGGAAAGGCGACTGTGCTCAAACTCAGCGCAAAGACGCCGTATGGTAACAGCATCAACTGATAAGCCCAGCGCAATCCGGCCAGCTTGGCGTCGCCGTCAGGCAGGCGGGCGGCTAGGGCTAGCGTTGCTACAATGCTGAGGTGAGCCGCCGCTTGCCCGATCACGCGCGGCCCCATTGCTTGCGCTACCTTGCCTAGTTCGGGCAGATGGTGGCCCAGATGTGGACGTAACCGCATTCCGATCGTGAAGAGCACCGGCAATTGGATCAGAAGGTACCCCAACGCGCCGATGACAACTCCCCATGCCATGCCCCAAATGCCCAGCCATGGCGCCAGCAGTGCGCCGCCGGTGATGCCGAGGTTGTAGATGCTGGGGGCTAAGGCAGGCATCGTAAACCGATCACGCGCGTTAAGCGCCGCCATCGCCAATCCCCCCAGTCCCAGTAGCAACGGCGAGAGCAGGAATAGTCGAGTCAAAGCCACAATCAGCTCAAGCGTTGCCGCCGTAAATCCCTGCCCGCCATACAAGAGCGGTACTAACCATGGTGCCACCACAAACAACCCGGCGCTCGCGATTGTCAACACAATCAGCGCCCACGTTACCACTGCGCTGGCCAGTTCCCACGCCCGCGCTGGCCGTTCTCGCTCCCACAATTCGATAAAGACTGGAATAAAACTGCTGCCCAGCGCCCCGCCGATGATCACGAGGTAGAGCAGATCAACGGTGCTGATCGCAGCCCCATACGCTGCCATCTCAGCCGACGTGCCGAAATAGTATGAAGCGACAATATCACGGATCAGACCGGTCAGCCGGCTTAAGATGAAGCCGCCCATGACGATCAGACTGTTACGCTGGGTGCTCAGACGACGTAAGACGGCGCTCAGTTGCACGGTTGGCGTTCCTATGCTATACTTCAGAGCTAGCGCGGCGAGCAAGCGCTCGCCGTTTCACGTGTCGCAATAACGCGCCAATTATATCCGAGGAGTTTGACCTTGGCGAACACAAAGTCGGCAAAGAAGCGCATTCGGAGCGATGCGCGCAAGCACCTGCGCAACCAGTCGTACCGCTCGCGGGTGAAGACGATGATCAAGAAAGCTGAACAGGCATTGGCCAGCGGTGTCGTCGATGAGATGGCGCTGCGCCTTGCTTATAGCACGCTCGATAAGGCGGCAGTAAAAGGAATTATTCACAAGAACAACGCTGCTCGCCGGAAGTCGCGCCTCGCTCAGAAGGCCAAGAAGGTGGCGCTGGCCGCGCAGACTGGTTCAGCTGCATAAACAGACGCCGTAGAGCGGGCAAATGGCACGGGCGGGTTTCAAACCCGCCCGTATCTTCCCTAGATAACGCTACCCTCGCTGCGCTTGGCACATCTCCACCACAAACAACTCGAGTGCCGTTTCCGCCTGCATTTTCCCCGTCTTAATCGCATGGTCGAGTTCAAGTAGCCGGTCGTGGGCTGTGACCAATTCGGCTGCCGTAAAATTGCGTGCCTGTTCAGCGGCTTTACGAGCGACAAATGGCTTCAATCCCAGTTCACTCGCAATGTCGTCAGGCCTACGGCGCTGCGCAACCAGTTGCCTCACGTGCAAGAGGATCCGGATTTGTCGCGCCAGCATAAACAACACATACGGCGGCGCTTGGCCGTCTTCGATCAATGCCCGCGCGCCACGCAACGCCGCACCTAGCCGGCGTGTGCCTAAGTCATCAATGAAGGTAAACAGGTTCTGCTCTTGTTGATCGGTGACGAGCCGGTCAACTGCTGCTTGATCGATCGTGCCGCCCCTGCCCACATACGTGGCTAGTTTGGCCAGCTCATTCGCGAGCGCGCGGCTGTCATTTCCGGCTAAATCAACCAACCGCTGCGCAGCGGTAGGCTCGATCGTTGCTGCAAGCGATTTCGCCCGCCGTTCGATCCAGCGCAACAGCTCTTGGCCGCTGAGCAGCGGGAATTCGCGCACCGTGCCGCGTTTGCTCAGGTAAGTAAAGAGCAGGTGCCGCCGGTCAACTTCGTCTTGTTCCACAAATACCAGATCGCATGTTGTTGGCACCCGTTCGCAATAATCACGCAGCTCTTCGCGTGCTTTGCCGGCTTTGCTATGCTTAAGCGCATCGTAAACGATCACCAGCCGCCGATCGGCCAGAAATGGGTGCGCTTCACAGGCGGCGACTAATTGTTCGATGGTCACTTTGCGTCCATCAAGCACACTAATATTCAGGTCGGCTACCTCTGCCGGCAAGCTGGCCCGCAATTCAGCGACCGCTTCGCTGCGCGCCAGTTCATTTGGTCCGTAAAACAGATAGATTGTCATGCGTCTTATCGGTGTCAAGTGCGTGAATAATGGCTATGATCAGCCGAGCAGCTCGTTCGGTCAGTGATGGATCGAGTACGTGATTGCCGTCCGCGATAGCGCGAATGCTGAGGGTGCGAAAGCCGCGCTGCTGCAACGGTGAGAGCAGTTCATCATTGGCAGCCTGCGTGCGTGGTTCGAGGTCAATCACCGGATCGGTTTGATCGGCATCCATTGCTAGTCGATATAGCAGTGGGTCAGCCACTTTGTGCCGAAAGATGCCATTACGGCTGATAATCGCTAATTGCCCGCAGGCAAGCGGTCCTAAACCAATGATAAACGTATTTGTCGTCGCGAATGGATAGTGTGCAAGCAAGGTTCGCACGCTATGGTGGTCACAGTAGGCCGCCCCCACTGCTGCTGCCCAAACCTCTACCCGTTGTAGTCGAGGGAGGTGTTGCGCAACCGTGATCAATGTCGCTAACGCTGCGATCCCGCCATCGGGCTGAATGAGCGGTGGCTGGCGGCGAGAGGCCCAGAATAACAACAAGGCCCCGGCGAAGGCGCCGATTGCTAATGTCCAGCGCAGCGCCGATGCAGTGGCGGTGACGGCGATTGCCAATGGTAGACTGCCAAGTGCCAGCCGGGCCAGCAACCCCTCATAGGTCGGCGCAATCAAGCGCGCAATGCCGCGCCAAACCGGCGGCGTGTCAAGTGGCGCCAGCAACAGCAACCGCCAGCGTGGCTGGGGCGGGGTTTGGGTGTCAGATGCCTCGATCGGGCGCACCGCAATGATATTCTGGCTGATCCCCCGTTGGCGTAGCGGTGGTAATGGCGCATAAATCCCATCAATCAGCAGCAGCGCCATCAGCCAGAAGCCCAACGCTATGCCTAATACTGGCTGCCAAGCTGCCAACCCAATCGCCGCCATCAACCCAATCGCTACCGGTGCGAGCCGGGTGCCCGGATGCGCGGTGGCAGGCACGGAATGGGTTGCGACACTGAAGCCCGCCTGTCGCAGGCGGGCGTTGATCTGAGCTGCCGCAATTGCTTCGGCGGTTGATGTTGCCTGTCGAGGGCCAAGCTGTGCGATGAGGTCGGCTAAGACCCCGGCACTATCTGATGTACGAACCGGCATCGCTCCTCTACTCGTCTCAAGAGGGTCTGAACAATGTTATGAATGGACGCTACGCCTGTATCCGTACTGTTCGCTGCATGCTAGAGGCATGATGCACAGACCAACCTTGCTACTTATTCCCATGCTGTTTTGCCTTCATGTGCGCATTTTTTAGCCATGGCTCTAAGGTTTTGTTGTTGGCGTTGGCGTGGGCGCATTAATAGGCACCGCTGTTGCCGGCGGGGTAGCCGGGTTGGCTGGCAAACCGGGAAGTGGCGCATCTGGTCGGCGGCAATCGGTTTGGCCCGGTAGACAGAGCAACAACACAAGATCATAGCGAATAAATTGGTTGCCAATATCACCGACATTCTTGACCTGCGCGAAATAGAATCCATCAACTTTCGGTGTGAACTCGATCTGCGAATCGAGCGTATTTCCGCCCGGCATGTCATCGTTGATATCAAGAATGCTTACGCCGTCACGATCAGTCAGCACCAGCACCGTATCAGCACCGGCTACTGTACTGTCATTGACCGTATTGGGGCCGCGGTAGCGTCGGGTATCAGTATAAATGACGTAGCGTTTGCCAGCCTTGGCAAAAAATGTTACCCAGTCGGCATCACCGGTTGGGCATAGCCGCCGATTTTCTTGTATCTCGTTCGAAGTTATCAACCGTGCCTGTTCGGGTAGGCCATCCGGTTCAAAAATGTCAAGGCACACTGATTCGACTGGCGCTGGTGTGGGGCCATTGCTTTCGTCAAGCAAGACGATCGTGTACGCATAACTGACCCCGCCTCGCCCGGCCACATCGCGCACTCTGATGTAATAGGTGCCGTCAGCCGGAATGCGCACGGTAATCCGTGGTCGAATATCACCGGGATTGGGATTAGCCGGATCGCGATTAAAGAAATCGTCGTTGAACGCCAATCGGTTAAAGTTGCTGTCGAAAAGTTCAAGTGATACGTCAATTCCCGGTCGCATCACCGGCACATCGATGGTGTACACCTTACCCGCAACGCCACCAAAGAAGAGCCAATCCTCATCGCCAGTCGGGCATAGTACATGTTCTTGCGGAATCAGAATATCGATCCGTCGTGCCTCTGCCGGGAAATTATCCGGCTCGAAACCGTCGAGACAGACAGGACTTGCAGTCGGTGTAATAGTTGGAACGGGAGTTGGCGTTGGTGGCGCGGGATTGACTGTTACTAAGATGGGAAAGAGAGCTGTAGTTGTAGGAGTACTTGCGCGTTCAGCAGAAATATTAATTTGGTAGGTGCCCAGAGTTGCCGTGGCCGGAATAGTAATGATGAAGGTAAACGACTGGTTACCGTTAGCGTTAATGCTCACCGATGTGCTCGGAGCTATTGTTACCGTCCATCCGGTTGGTGCTGTGGATGTAATATTGAACGTGTCAGCCACTCCCTGATTTTGCAGGTTGGCATTGACCAATATGGTTTGGCCGGGCTGGCTTGAAGTGGTAGCTGAGATGGGATTCCACGTAAAATTGATTTGTGCTACCGGCGCAGCTACAACTGAAAACTGCTGAAGGGCAAGGAGCATAATGAGCAGGGTTGACACGAATGCAACAGTAACGTTTTGGGTTCGAACAGAGGGTTTCATGCTGCTTGCCGGCTCCTTTGCTTACAAGGCGACGAATCCACCCTCATTATAAGTTACCGCAACCCTAAGTGTCAAACGTTTTACCTGATGAGGTGCGTCAGAATAAGGAGGGCTGCATGTTTTGATGCTAGCCTGTGGCTATGAGCAGCAGGTCATCCGTTCTTGTAGCTATTGTTTGGCCTAAAACGATATATGTGCTAACGATCTGATAGCATTCGTAAAAGTAATACTAAAAATATCGATATTTGATGATTAAAATGTCTGTACTGTCGGTGAAGAGTTCATTTCACGCAAAGCGCCGGCCTGCAATTACACTGTACTGTAGCGGAGTATATTTCAGACAGAGCGCCAGCACGGCGCAGGAGGGGACCATGGACATCGCGATTGAGCTCGTTCATGGCTGGCGCTTGCTCGCTCGCATCCGCGAGCTGATTGCTGAGCCGGGCGTGCAGCGGTTGATCATTCGAAATGAAGACGGTGAGGACCTAATCGAGATCGGGGTTCCCGCCATGCTGGCTGGCGTTACCACTCGCCCAGTATTGGCCGCCGTCAAGGCGATTGCCGACGAGATGCCGCGGGTGACGATTGAGATTGTGCGTGATGTGGGGTTAGAGCAGGCTGTTGGTGCGCCTGCATCCGAGACCGATGAGGAGTTTGATCGCGCGATCGATGTGGTTGAGTCGGTGTTTGAGCGGTATTGAGCAGAAATGCCTTGTGTCTTGAAGCGGCGGCGGTTGCCCTTTCGCAACCGCCGCTTTTTGTTCCCCCTATTGCCATATCCACCGAAAGGCGTTCGTATAGGTTGCGTCTCCTAACCATACCGGTAGACGCCAGCTCCCAATAAACCCGATAAAGAAGACGAGAAGAACACTTGCCCTCCAGCCGTGCATTAAGTGTTGTATCTTTGCTGAGAGAGGGGCTGAGGTTAGCTGTAGAAACCACGCAAGTAAGAACGTGCTGCATGTAATGTGAATGTGGATGAAGCGTCCATAATCAACGGCCACGAAAAATAATGGTATTGTTGTGGCGAGTGATAATCCCCACAATCCACCTACCCACATCAGTGTTTGTTTTGGCAAGAACTGCCATAGTCGGTAGCTAACAATCGTGATGATGAGTGGAACGATGCTGAGGAGGCCGGTTATTAGGTAAACCTGCACTGCTTCCGAAGTTATGAGTGATTGGGTAAATTGTATGCTTTGCAGGACGGTTTTCGTAAGGAACGTGATTGCCCCTAGATGACCGCGATCGATGCAATCGCGCGGAGGATTGGATTCCAACGCAGCACATAAGTGGTCAATGGTAGTGATGGTTGTGTGTGGCGCTTGTATGATGATGCTAGCCACTATACTTGCGGGAATGATCGCTATTGCAGTCGCATAGGATATCCTGCCCCATTGTCGTTCGTAACAAAGCGAAGCTATGAGGAGATATGGCAGTAATATCACTAGCATTTCATGTGATAATATAACAACGATCGTACTAGTTCCGATAAATAGCGGTAGTATTGGAGAAAAAGAGTAATTCGTTCGCAAGCTAAGTAGATGAATAAGAAAGATAATATTAAAAAGCATTTCTTTGCGCACGCCAACGATAAGCCATGCGACTAAGAGAAAGCGCAAAAAAGCGGGTGAAAAGAAGAGTGTTGCGGTGATGATCGAGACATTAGTTTGGCGGAGGAGGATGTAGGTCAGTAACAAAAAGAGCGCACCGATACCAATTTGAACGACAATGACTGTCTTAACCGGGTCGATCATAATCCGGCGTGAGAGTTGTATGATTATCTCGCCGAGCAAGCCACGGCGCACAAATCCACCTTGATAGTTGATGAGCCATTCGCCGATGAGGAATGGTTCGGCTGGCTGTTTCAACCAAAGGTACATAGCGAGGCCAATTTGCGTTGTAAAGATGGTTCCTATTAGTCCAAACAGGGTTCGCTCGAACCAGCGTTGGATCCAACGCTGGTTGTGATTGGGTCGAGAAGTAGGCTGCTTAGTCATAGTGCGAAGGGAGCGTGCCTCCCCTGTGAGCAACGGGTAAACATGTTGAGTTCCACGCACGAGGGTGTAGTAGTGTACCTTGCGCCCAGAAACCGGTTGGTTAAGTTATTTCAAACAATATGGTATACTATATAGTGCGTTTTGCGCTCAGTGAGGAGAAACCCTATGTCTGCTCATGCTCCCGCCGAACTTGATCTGGCGGTTGCGTCGTTAATTATGGTGCGGCCCGATGAGGATCGCGCCGAGTACGAAGAACAGTACGAGAGTGTTGCTGCCGTGCAGGATCAACTGCGCGAATATGGTATTGATATCGATTTGCTCAGCCAACCCGGTGTCGAGGTGTGGGAAGGCTCAATCGAGACGATGGGTGCTCTCTACCAGTTGGCCCGTCTGGCGGCCCATCTCGAGCGGGGCAACGATTTGGCCCCGATTATCGCCGATGGCCCCGTCCTTGAAGAGGATCTCGACCGCGCCGTGACCGATGTCTGGGACGAGTTGGTGCCTAGCCGGTACCGCCATCTGATCAACTTGCAGGGGATTAATAGCTATTACCTGCCGGTTGATTTCCCTGATCCGATCTACTTGCCGTTTGAGGGCGAGGATGGCGAAGAAGATCAAGCCTTCTTTGGCTCGTCGGTGCAGTTGCTGCGCGAGTTGTCTGAGTTAGCGCCACAATTGATCAGAGCCGGCGTCTCGCCGCGCTCCGATGCCTTCCGTTGCCTTGAGTCGCTCCGCGAAGCGGCGCGCCAGAGCGTGGAGTGCGGTTTGCCGGTTATCGTCTGGTAAAGGTTCCATGCAGGATGTGATCTTTTTCGATCAGCGCCCCCGTCCCGATCGTGATCAGACGCCGCGCGAGCGGCGCTATTACGTCTGGACGGTTGGGTGCCAAATGAATATCTCAGATTCTGAACGGTTGGAAGCGGCGTTGCAAGGTGTGGGCTATAGCCCGGCTGCGCGCCCTGAAGAGGCGAGCTTTATTGTGCTCAATTCGTGCAGTGTGCGCGCGTCTGCTGAAGAGCGGATTCTGGGCAAGCTCGGCGAGTTGGTGCGGGTCAAACGTGTCCATCCCGATACTAAAGTGGTGCTCTGGGGCTGCATGGTCGGCCCCAATAACCGCTCGATCTTCGCCGAGCAGTTGCCGATGGTCGATCATTTCGTCTCGCCTTCCGCGGTCGATGAGGTGGTCGCCCTTGCCCCCAACCCGGTCTACACCCTTGATGAGCCGGCTTTGCCGGTGCGTGATTGGCGCCATCCACCGGTCTCGGTGCATGTCCCGATCCAGTATGGCTGCAATATGACCTGTTCGTATTGCGTCATTCCACTGCGCCGGGGCCGTGAGCGTTCGCGCCCTTTGGCCGAGATTGTCGAGGAAGTGCGCCGGATCGTCGCGCGCGGCGCCAAGGAAATTACCCTCCTTGGGCAAATTGTCGATTCGTGGGGGCACGATCTCCCCGGCCGGCCTGAGCTGGCCGATCTGCTCGCGGCAGTCGATGCCATCCCCGGTTTGCTCCGGCTCCGTTTCCTCACCTCGCATCCGGCGTGGATGACTGATCGCTTGATCGAAACCGTCGCCCGCTTGCCGCGCTGTCAGCCTGAGATCAATCTGCCGGTACAGGCCGGCTCCGACCGCGTGCTCAAGCTGATGCGGCGCGGCTATACGGTAGCGCGCTATAGGACGTTGATTGCCAAGATCCGCGCCGCTATTCCCAATATCTCGTTGACGACCGATATTATCGTTGGCCATCCCGGCGAGACCGAAGAGGATTTTCGCCAAACGATGGAACTCTGCGCCGAGATTGGGTTTGATAAGGTGCATATTGCCGCCTTCTCGGCGCGTCCCGGCACCCGCGCTGCTGAACAAGAACAGGATCCGGCGCTCGCCGTGCCGCCAGAGGTGAAGGAAGAACGCCGCCGCCGGCTCGAGCAGTTGCAAGAACAGATTGCGACCGAACGGATGGCCCGCTTCCTCGGCCAGACGGTTGAGGTCTTGGTCGAAGGCGAGAGCAAAGGTAAGTGGCGCGGCCGCACTCCCGGCAATCGGCTGGTCTTCTTTAGCCATCCTGCCGATCTAACTGGCCAATTGGTGCCGGTGACTATTACTGTAACCAGCCCATGGTCGTTGCAGGGTGTACCGCAACTCGATCAATAGGTTCAGTGCCCAACTCAAGGAGAACAACCTTGTCAAAGCAAGATGAAAAGATGCGGATTCGCCGCCGCCTGCAAGAAAAGGCGATTGAATTGGCTGCCTTGAATCGCTGGCAAGAGGCGGTCGAGTTGAACCAGCAGTTGTTGCGCGTGAGCGAAGATGCCGAGACGTACAATCGGTTGGGAAAGGCGTTGTTTGAGCTGGGCAAGTATACCGAGAGCCACCGCGCCTATCAGAATGCCCTGCGCCTGAATGCCTCCAATCCGATCGCGCGCAAGAATGTCGCTCGCCTCGAGTCGCTGCTGTCGCGTGGTATCACTGAAGCGCCAGTGACCCGCTCGACCCGCCAGCAGATCGATATGCGCATGTTTATTACCGAAACCGGCCGCACCGCCCTGACCTCACTGGTGGATGTCCAGCGCGGTCCCGCCGTCGATGCTCTCATTACTGGCGAAAAGGTGGAATTGCGCGTTGAGGGCAAGATGGTGTATGTCGTCGATCTAGATGGCAATCTGATTGGCCGGATCGAACCGAAACTTAGCCATCGCCTCGTCGAGTTAATAAATGGCGGCAATCGCTATCTCGCTGCGGTGGTGCAGTCGGATTCGCGTAATGTGCGGATTCTGATCCGCGAAATTTATCAAGACCCGAGCCAGCGCGGGCGCGTCTCCTTCCCCGGTAAGCTTGGTGAAGGCGCTACCGTCCTCTCCTCGCTTCGCTTCGATGAGTATGAGGATGTGATCGACGAAGAAGAGTTGGTTGAAGAGACCGAAACCCTTGAGGAGGACTTTATCGGCGGCGATGAAGACGAAGAGATTGGTCTCGATGAGATCGATCAAGATATCGCTGACGATGATGATCATCTAGAAGAGTGACCTCTGCGCCGGCGTTAGCGTGGCATTGTCGCCTGACGCCGGCTTCCCCTTGCGCTCCGCCACGTGGATCGCTATACTACTTTTAGCAGGCGCGCATCTCACGTATGGTCTGATAGATTGCCGTCCCCCCCGCTTTTCCGGCGCTATGGCAGAAAGGGTAGGTTATGAGCTTCCGTCTGCACGAAGTGAATCCGGCGGCCAATCCGGCAAGCGCACCTTCGCAACGGATGCCTGAAATACCGCCACAGCCGGCCACCATCGCTGAGACGGGTCTGTCAATGGGCTTTCTGACCGATCACGTGCTGAAGGTAATCTATTTTTCCGGCGCGATCACCGGCCAGAAGCTGGAAGAGACGATTAAACTGCCCTTTCTCGGCGTGATCGATAAGGTGCTTGAGTTTCTCAAGCTGGAAGAATACGTTGATATTATCGGAGCTGAAGGCGGTTTTAGCGAGCGCTCGTTTCAATACGTCATTACTGGCAAGGGCCGCAACAAGGTTCACGAAGTGATCGATCGGAACCAGTACGCCGGCCCCGCTCCGGTGCCGTTGCAGCAGTATGTTGATATTACCCTCCGCCAAAGTATCGGCGAACTAGTGATCGATCAGGCGACAATTCGCAAGGCGTTTAGCCATCTGGTCGTCAGCGAGAAGATGCTCGATAAGATTGGCCCGGCGGCCAATTCCGCCCGCTCGCTCTTCTTGTACGGCCCTCCCGGTAATGGGAAAACGACGATTGCCGAAGGGATTGCAAATTTGCTCGGCGGGTTGGTGATTATTCCCTACGCCGTTGAAGTTGATGGCCAGATTATCAAGGTCTTCGACCCGCTCAACCATCAGGTCGTGCAGATCAACGAAGTCGGCTATGCCGAGCTGCCGCTACCATCACCGTTTGGCGGCCCGGTGGCAGCGCCAGCAACGACGTATCCCGATGCGCGGTGGGTGGTCTGTAAACGACCGCGGGTGATGGTCGGTGGCGAGCTTGAACTCGAGCAGCTTGAGCTGATCTTCGACCCGATTTCAAAGGTCTACGAGGCGCCGTTCCAGATGAAAGCCAATGGCGGCCTCTTCTTGATCGATGATTTTGGCCGCCAGAAGTGCCGCCCGCAAGACCTGCTCAACCGCTGGATCGTGCCGCTTGAAAAAAAGGTTGACTTTCTTGCGCTACAAACTGGCAAGAAGATTCAAGTGCCGTTTGATGTGTTGATCGTCTTTTCCACCAATCTCAACCCCAAAGATCTAGTTGACGATGCGTTCTTGCGCCGCATTCGCCATAAGATCGAGGTGCCTAACCCCTCGCCAACCGAGTTTCGGGCGATCTTCCAGCTCGTGTGCAAACAAAAACGCATTCCCTATAGCGATGATGGTTTGCGCTACCTTATCCAAGAACACTATATGAAAGTCGGGCGCGAGCTGCGCTCCTGCCATCCCCGTGATTTGTGCGATCAGATATTGGATGAATCGAAGTACCGTGGTATTCCGCCGGCGATGTCTCGTGAGTTGATCGATCGCGCCTGCGAAGCGTATTTCGTCAAGCTCGGCTAAGGAGGTTGGATCACTATGTCGCTGCTCAAACGTCTCACCGGTAATCCTGCTCAGCCCGAGCCTACGCCGGCTGTTGCCACTCCTCCTCCGCCGGCTCCGGCAGCCACTGTCGCTCCGGCACCTCCCCCGCCGGCTCCGGCAGCCGTTCCTGCCGCAGCGGCTCGCCCAGCGGTGCAAGATGCAACACCGGCGAATGACCAGAAGCGCATGCTCGATCTGTCGCTCTGGATTGTAGACCGGATTCAGGCTTCGTTAGGCAATCAGACCGAACTTAAACGCTCTCCTGAGACTGAACGGCTGTTGCAAGAGCGGTTTGCCCGCATCTATCAGCAAGCCAACATCAATTTGTCCGATCAAGATGTCAAAAAGCTCTTCGCGATGGTGTGCGATGAGCTATTTGGCTTCGGCCCGATCCAGCCGTTGCTCGATGATGATAGTATCTCGGAAATTATGGTCAACGGGCCATATAAAGTCTACATCGAGCAAAAAGGGAAGCTCAAGCTCACCGACGTGCGCTTCGCTTCCGATGAGCACGTGATGAAGATTATCGACCGCATTATTCGCCCACTGGGTCGCCGCATCGACCGCAAGTGGCCAATGGTTGACGCTCGTTTGCCTGATGGCTCGCGTGTCAATGCGATCATTCCGCCCTGCGCGATCGATGGCTCGACGATTACCATCCGTAAGTTTACCAAGAATAAGCTTAAGGTCGATGATCTGATTCGCTTCGGTTCAATGACGCCCGAAATGGCTGAATTCTTGCGGGCCTGCGTCGTTTCGCGTTTGAATATTGTGGTCGCTGGTGGCACCGGCTCCGGTAAGACGACCTTGCTCAACGTGCTCTCGAACTTCATCCCTGAAGATGAACGGATTGTAACGATTGAAGATAGTGCCGAATTGCAATTGGCCCAAGATCACGTCGTCCGCCTCGAGGCGAAACCACCGGAGATTGATGGTACTGGCCGGGTGTCGATCCGCGATCTGGTGATTAACTCGCTGCGTATGCGCCCTGAGCGGATCGTGATTGGCGAGTGCCGCGGCGGTGAGACGCTCGATATGTTGCAGGCGATGAATACCGGTCACGATGGCTCGTTGACTACGCTCCACGCCAATGCGCCGCGCGAGGCGATCGCTCGTATGGAGACGATGGCCTTGATGGCTGGTATGGATATGCCGCTGAAAGTGATTCGCGAGCAGATTGCATCCGCTATCGATCTGATCGTGCAGCAAACCCGCCTCGAAGACGGTTCGCGTAAAGTGGCCTACATTACCGAAGTGCAGGGTATGGAAGGCGATACCGTCGTGCTACAAGATATCTTTAAGCTCGAAATCCTCGGTAAAACTGGTGAGGGAAAGATCATATCTGAACTGCGCCCGACTGGCGTGCGGCCCAAGTTCACCCCACGCCTCGAAGCTCATGGCTTCAAGCTGCCGCCGAGCATCTTCGGGGCGCAGATTCCGGGCCAGCGGGGCCGGTTTTAGTCGGTGAATGGAACGCAAAGACGCGCAGACGCAGCGCGTTGGCCGGGTAGCTTGTGATCAGCGCCCGCTTATCGCTTGCGTCTTAGTGTCTTTGCGTTTTTATCTTGTGTGACGCTATGGCGCATACAACGCAACTTCCGATAATCATTATCGGCGGTGGTTTGGGTGGTTTAGCGGCGGCAATCCGGTTGGCTGCCCAAGGCCGCCGTGTCATCCTCTGTGAAAAGAACGAACGGTTAGGCGGCAAGCTGAACCTCCATCAGGCTGAAGGGTATACCTTCGATACCGGCCCCTCGTTGTTGACAATGCCATGGGTGATCCGCGATCTTTTCGCCGCCGCTAATCGCTGCATGGACGACTACCTCTGCCTTGAGCAAGTGGAGCCGACCTGCCGCTATTTCTGGCCCGATGGCGCCCGCTTTGATGCGTGGCAGCGATTACCCCAGTTGATCCAAGAGATCGAGCGCATCAGCCCGGCGGATGTGCCCCATTTCTTTCGTTTTATGGCTCACACATCCCGAATTTATGATGCGGTGGCTGGCCCCTTCCTGCTGCGCCCGTTCGATGGTCTGCGCGAGTTGATCACGCCAACGATGGCACGCCATGCCCTGCGCATTGATGCGCTGCGCAGTGTTGATGCAGCGGTGCGCTCGTTCTTCCGTAGCCCGCATCTACGCCAGCTCTTTAATCGCTATGCGACCTACAACGGCTCTTCGCCCTACCTGTCACCAGCTACCTTCAATGTGATCGCCTACATTGAGCTGGCGGAAGGTGGTTGGTATGTGCGCGGCGGGATGTACCAATTGGCCGTGGCGCTGGTCCGCTTGGCTGAGGAGCTAGGGGTTGAGCTGCGCACGCGCGCGCCGGTGGCCGAGATCATGGTTGAGAATGGCAGGGTGTGCGGGGTGCGGCTGGTCGAGGGTACTGTCTTGCCGGCTGCGGCAGCGGTGGTGAACGCCGATCCGCAATACGCTTACGAGCGGCTGATCCCCGGCGGCCAGCGCGAGGCAGCGCGTCTCGCCCGGATTGAACCGTCATACAGTGGGGTGGTGCTCTTTCTCGGCGTTGAGGGCGATTTTCCGCAATTAGTCCACCACAACATCTTCTTTGGCGGCGATTACCCGGCGGAGTTTCAGGCCATCGTGCGCGATCGCCGTCCCGCGCTCGATCCGACGGTGTATATCGCCGCGACATGTCGTTCCGACCCTGCCCATGCGCCGCCCGGTCACATGAATCTGTTTGTGTTGGTGAATGCGCCAGTTGACGATGGCCGGATCGATTGGGAAGCTGTGCTGCCGGCCTACCGCGATCACATCATCACCAAACTTGAGACGATGGGTCTGCACGGTTTGCGTCACGCTATTCGCTACACCTATCATTGGACGCCGCGCGATCTGGCGCAGTGTTACAACGCCACTTTTGGCTCAATCTATGGCATTAGCTCCAATTCACCCTTTGCTGCCTTTGCCCGCCCTCCCCTGCGCGCGCGCCGGGTGCGCGGCCTATACTTTGTTGGTGGCGGCACCCATCCCGGTGGTGGTATCCCACTAGTTTTGCTTTCGGGGCAAGCAGTGGCTGCCCGGATCGCGGCTGACATGCCTGTGTGAATAAAAATGCTTTACACTCCTATCGATATGCCTTCGGGGTTTTTAACAGCTTTTTAACCCTACGATGGCTGATAGCACAAAGAATTGTGTTTTATCATCGTTAAGTTACGATTAAGTACTTGATTTTTGACCTTCAGGGTGCTATGATCAGGCCGTAGCCTCGAGAGAACATCAGAAACCGGAAGGAGGAACTAACCACTTACGTGCAACCGGAAGGCAAGCGCTTCACCTCTAATGTAAAGAGTTATGTGTGGGTAAGGTGAGAGAGGTGCAGCGTAAGTTCGGGGAAACGACCACCATCGAAAAAAGTAATGATGATGGGGTCGGGGAGACGAACAGACAAGCGCCGGATTACTGCTGAGTAATCGGATGCTCTGCGAGCCGTACGGTTGCCTCCCAAACAAACTCACCGCGTTGGGTAAGAAAGAGCTGCTGTCCCACGCTAGATGGTGAGATAATCCGATAGCAAAAGCTAGCCCGGCGCATAATCTGCTGAAGGCGGAGCAGCTAAAGGACCTGTGAGGGTACGGTGGTTTGGAACATCCTTGCCGCTCTGATGAACTCTCGAGGTGGTTGGGTTCCGAGAGGGTGTAAGTAAAAAGTAGGCGGGTATCTAAGTTGATCCATTTAGTCGCGATGCGGTAGGCAACTACCGCATCTGCGTTTTTATGCTGGCATAGCGGGAAAGGAACACTATCTTCCTACGCCATCGTCCAGCCGCCATCGACGGCCAGCGTCTGTCCGGTGATATACGATGCTGCCGGTGACGCGAGGAAGAGCACGGCGGCGGCAACCTCTTCGGGCTTCCCCAATCGGCGTAACGCGATGATATTAGCGCTCCACGCTTGGATTTCTGCCGGAATGGCTTGCACGAGGTCTGTCTCGATCATTCCCGGTGCGACCGCATTAACTGTAATCTGCCACGGCGCCGCTTCGCGGGCTAAGGCGCGTGTTAGCCCGATAATCCCGCCGGCTGCTGCGGCAAAGTCGGCTTGACCGGGAAAGCCAGAGGATCCGTACAGTGCAGCCAGATTGATGATCCGTCCGTAGCGCTGTTGCATCATCGGGCGTAGGACTGCGCGGCAGGTGTGATAGACCCCACTCAGGTTGGTTTGGATCGTTTGTCGCCAGCGCTCGCTGCTCATCTCGCTCAGCGGGCCATAATCGGCAATTCCCGCGCTATTGATCAAGATGTCAAGTTGGCCCCACCGCTCGAGGGCTGCATTCACCAACGCAGGCCCACTGTCAACTTCGCGGACATCGATTGCTAGTGCTGCGGCTTCGCTGCCAAACGATTGGGCCACGGCGACAATGCTGGCAGCAGCAGCCTCGTCGTGATGGTACCCTACCAACACCCGAGCGCCATACCGGGCGAGGCCGCGCACAATCGCTTGCCCGATCCCTCCTGACCCGCCGGTAACGATTGCTACTTGTCCGGTGAAGTCGATCATTGTTGCTTCTATCCCGTTCCGTGGTACTGTCATTGCCGCGCAACAACAACCCTACGGCATCACCCAACCTCCGTCAATGGTCAAGACATGGCCGGTAATGTACGAAGCGCGTGGAGAGACGAGAAACCGGATAGCGGCGGCGACCTCTTCAGGTCGGCCAAACCGTCCCAACGCGATCGCTTGCAGCGCCCATGCCCGTAATGCTTCCGGCACGGTTTCCACCATATCGGTTTCGATATAACCGGGAGCGACGACATTGACGGTAATGCCATCACGAGCGACTTCACGAGCGAGCGAGCGGCTCAAACCGATAATACCGGCTTTGGCGGCGGCATAATTCGTCTGGCCGACATTGCCAGCCAGTGCCGCCAGCGAACTGACTGATACGATTCGGCCATAGCCAGCGGCGCGCATGATTGGTACGACAGCGCGGCAACAGAGAAACACTGAGGTCAGGTCGGTTTCAATTACCTGTTGCCATTGCTCTGGCCGTAGGCGAGCCAGTGGTGCATCGGCAGTGATGCCGGCATTATTCACTAGCACATCGATCCGGCCCCAGCGTTCCAGCGCCGCGTGTACCATTCGCTCGACTGCCTGCTCATCGGTAACGTTCGCCTGAAAAGCAAACGCATCACTGCCCTTTGCGATCATTTCAGCCGCCAAGGCTTCAGCCGCCGAGGCGCTGCGTTGATAGTTGATCAATACACGCGCCCCGGCAGCAGCCAGCTCAATGGTCGTGGCGCGCCCGATTCCACGCGCGCCACCGGTAATAATGGCGACCTGCCCCTGCAATTCCATAGCATTCTCTATACCGGTTGCATTGCCGTCAATGCCCGTACATCCTCGAAGGTGGCAATGTTGATCAAGCGCGCTGCTGGCGCAATCCGGCGAATCAACCCGGTCAATACTCTTCCCGGTCCGATCTCGACGAAGGTTTCGACCCCCATCGCTACCATGTGCTGTACTGACGCAATCCAACGCACCGGCGCTACCACTTGCGCGACCATTTCGCGCCGCACATCATCGGCATCGCGGAGCGGTTTAGCAGTGACATTGGCAATCAGCGGAATTTCTAGATCGTGTACGGTCGCGCTGGCAATCGCCTGCGCCATACCTTCGGCGGCTTCGACCATCAAGGGGGAATGGAAGGCTGCGCTGACTTTGAGCGGAATCACACGTTTAGCGCCGCGACTTTTGGCGAGTAGGCTGGCATGTTCCACTGCCACTACACTGCCGCTGATCACGAGTTGATCAGGGGCATTGTAATTAGCGATGACAACGGTGCCGTGCAATTGATTGTGGTGTTGAAGTGCTGTGCTCACTTCTTGACAGATCTGTTCAAGGATGCCGGTATCAAGCCCGATGACGGCTGCCATGCTGCCATCGTGAGCGGCGGCCATCAATTCGCCCCGGCGACGCACGAGGCGCAACGCCGTGATGAAATCCAATGAACCGCCTGCAACCAAGGCTGAGTATTCACCAAGGCTGTGACCAGCGACCGCAATCGGTGGTTCGAGCCGGTCGCCCAATAGTTCGCGCATCGCGGCTAAGAGGGCCATGCTGGTGGTGAGGAGCGCCGGTTGCGCATTCTCTGTGGCAGTGAGGTCGGTTTCTGGCCCGCTAAAGCACAATTCACTCAACCCGAAATCAAGCGTCTCGTCCGCAGTGGCAAAAATTTGGCGCGCTGCTGCGGATGCAGTGATCAAATCGCGCCCCATGCCAACTACCTGCGATCCCTGACCCGGAAAGACCCATGCAATGCTCATGGTTTGACCGCCTTCTCCTTCCCTGCCGGCGCTTTACTCTCCCCCCTAGACTATTGCGCCAGCGTGACCGCTCATCGTCCGTGTTAGGTCGCTATATCTTCATGGGCCGTAACGAGCGGCCCAGCGAACCTCTTACTGCGCCGGACGGCCCCAGCGTACCACTCCCGATCCCCAAGTTAAACCACCGCCAAATGCGGTAACTAAGACATAGTCGCCAGATGCGATCCGGCCCTGTTGGGCGGCTTCGTACAAGGCAATCGGAATGGAAGCCGCCGACGTGTTGCCATACCGGTCGAGATTGATCATCACCCGCTCAGGTGGAATTTCGAGCCGGCGCGCGACCGCATCAATGATCCGCACATTGGCTTGGTGCGGGATCACTAGCGCGATATCGTCGATCGTTAACCCAGCCGCTTGCACCACCTGCATCGCTGAATCGCTCATCTCACGCACGGCGTGCTTAAAGATCTCACGCCCATTCATATAGACATATTGCCGGCCTTCAGCCAGCAGCTCAGCAGTGAGCGGCATACGTGTGCCGCCGGCATCGACCGCCATGAGGTCTTCGAGGTTACCATCGGCGCTCAGGTTGGAAGCGATCAGTCCAAACGGCTGATCGGTCGCTTCTAGCACAACTGCGCCAGCGCCATCGCCAAACAAAACGCAGGTATTTCGGTCATCCCAGTTGATATAGTGGGTAAAGATATCGGCCCCGATCAGCAAGAGGCGGCGGCTGACCCCACTTTTAATCAGGCTTGTGGCGACGGTCAGTCCGTAGACGAAACCACTACAGGCTGCTACTAGATCAAACGCAATTGCACGCGGAATTCGCAAATTTGCCTGCACCGTGCAAGCGGTCGCGGGGAACGGTCGATCAGGGGTGCAGGTAGCGACAATCACCGTATCAATGGTCGTCGCATCGACTCCCGCCATTGCCAGCGCCTCGCGTCCGGCGGCGGTTGCGAAGGTTGAGGTGCTCTCACCGAGGCCAGCGACCCGGCGTTCACGGATGCCGGTACGGGTACGGATCCACTCATCAGAGGTGTCAATCCGTTGTGCCAGCTCATCATTCGTGATCACGCGAGAGGGGACGGCCATACCCCAGCCGATCACTGCCGCGTAACGTTCCCTGCTCACCCTCACAACCTTTCTATCTACAGTAAAGGGCTGCCAAACCGATCTGATCGGCAGGCAGCCCCTTCATGCCTGTGGACCCTACACGTGTCGCGATCCGAGCTTCACTGATTACTCAGCGTTCACTTTCAGGACCTGCCGGCCCTTGTAGTAACCGCACGACAGGCATGCGCGATGCGCCCGCATTAATTCGCCACAGCGCGGGCAGGTTACCATTACCGGCGGTGTCAACGCCAGATGTTTCCGCCGGTTACCGCGCCGGTGGCGCGATACTTTTCGCTTCGGTACTGCACCCATGATTTGTTACTCCTCAGTTTTGGTTCCGTTGTCGCTCCGCCCATTCACGCAGCGCAGCGAAGCGTTCATCGACTGGAGCGTCGTCTTCCTCAATGCCTTCCGACTCAACCGTATAGTTGACCGGTTGGTCGCGGTAAGCCGGCGCGACCGGGTTCATCGGCAAGCTGATCAGCGCATAGCTGCGAATCGCTTCACCCACATCGATGTGGTGCAGCTCATCGAGCATAAACGGATCATCTTCCACCGGTTTGGGCAATCGGTGCCCATTCACCACATCGACTACAGCGTAAAACTGGTCGCTGAAGTCGAGATCAAGTTCATAATCGAACTGTTCAAGCGAGCGCACGCATGTGAGAGTGATAACGCCGTGAGCAGTCACCTGTGCGTACACACCAGCCGCCGTGCGGGTCAAACGAAGGCGACCGCTAATGTTGCGCAACGTTAGATTATCATCGAGCCGCAGCGCCGGCTCGGTAAACGAGATATCGCGTCGCGCTCCCATCTCTTCGCGCAGCAGTTGCGCGAGATTAAACCGTAGAGCTGTCATAACTTTCACCTGTGGCGCGCCATTGGCCCCGCCACAAGCGCCAAATTATAGGCGAGAGAGTGGCGGGTTGTCAAGCGCCCGGTTGGCGCTCATCCAGCGCATGCAAGCCGTTCCGAACGCTCGTGAGCAACTTGCTCAGCCGCTCATCGAGTTCTTCCAATACTTGCCGAGCGTAGGCGTCAGCGCCAGCTCGTACCTCAGCGGCTTCCTGTTCGGCCTGTTGCAGCAAGCGCGCGCGCTCCGCTTCAACAGCCGCCAACAGACCGCGTTCGCTTAGCACCTCTTGCACGCGGGCCTGTGCAGCAGCGAGCAATTGCTCTTGCTCGGCGATAATCCGGCGGGCGCGCCGGATCTCTTCGGGAATGACTGTGCGCATCTGGTCGATGATCTCGAGCACGCGACCTTCATCAATCAGCGTGCGCCCGCCGCTGAGAGGTAAGCGAACCCCGGCAGCGATCACCTCTTCCAATTCATCAATCAGATCATCCAGCTCGATGGCGATCACCCCCTCTGCGCGAATTTTTCCCGTAAGGCCGCTACGACCACCGGTGGTGCAAATTCCACTGGATCGCGCCCTAGGCTAGCCATTTCGCGTACAGCCGTCGAGCTGATATGCGCAAATGGCCGCCCGGCCATTAGCACCACCACTTCGATCTCGGGATCGATCGTCTGGTTGACCTGCGCCATCTGGAACTCAGCTTCAAAATCGCTCCCGGCGCGCAGGCCGCGCACGATTGCGCATGCGCCAACCTCACGCGCGAATTCAACCGTGAGGATGTGGTAGCTCATCGCTTCGACATTGGCGAGGTCAGCAGTCGTCGCTCGCAACAATTGCAAGCGCTCTTCGGTTGAAAACAGCAGCCGCTTTTGTGGTCGATCGAAAACGGCCATGATAACCCGGTCGAAGATACGCGCGGCGCGGCGGGCGATATCAAGGTGAGCGTAAGTGACCGGATCGAAACTGCCGGGATAGATGGCGATGCGCATGGCTTACCCTTCTTGTTCCGGCGTAGCGGTGGTCGTGAGTTCGTAGATCGAAAAACAGGAATCACCCAGCCGGCGAAACTTGATCCGGTGCAGACCGGGATACGCATCGGCGAGCGCGACACGGGGTGAATGCCCGACGATTAGCAAACTGCCCTCTTTGCCAACGCCACTGCTCGCGACAAGCTGCATGGTCGCCTCGATCGCTGGATCAGCATACGGCGGGTCCATAATGATTATATCATAGCGTCCAACGCCGCGCTGACGGTGCAAAAAGCGATCAACTGGCATGTGATGGATACGCGCTTGCTGATCAAAACGAGTATGGCGCAGGTTCTCGGCGATGATCGAGCAGACGTGCGCATTGCGCTCGACAAAATCGGCGCTATCAGCTCCGCGTGACAAGCATTCAATCCCGAGCGATCCGGTACCGGCGTAGAGGTCAAGTACAGCGCCGCGAATCGACCCGTACCCTTCCAGCACGGAAAAAAGCGCCTCTTTGACTCGATCCAGCATAGGCCGAGTGCCAAGCCCTTTCGGCGCTTTCAGGCGATGCCCTTTCGCTTTTCCAGTTATTACGCGCATGCCAACTGCTCGGTGAATGATAATGCATAGCAGACGGCCGAGTTGCGGACCGTCTGCCTGCTTGCATCGCTGCGATCATTGCTTGTGTCTGCGTTAGCGCTTGGTGTACTGAGGCGCCTTGCGCGCGCGCTTGAGACCGACCTTCTTCCGCTCTTTCGCGCGCGGGTCGCGGGTCAGCAGGCCAGCCTGCTTCAGCGTTGGGCGCAGCTCGCTATCGTAATCGAGCAGCGCGCGAGCAATGCCGTGACGTACCGCACCAACCTGCCCGGATACGCCGCCCCCCTTGACCTTCACCAAGACGTTAAACGTGTTGAGATGATTGGTCAACACCAGCGGCAGCCGCAAGTTGTGCTGGAACAGATCGCGATTGCCGAAGTAGTCTTCCGGCTTCTTACCGTTGACGATAAAATCCCCACTGCCGGGGAAGAGGCGTACCCGCGCCACCGCCGTCTTGCGGCGGCCGGTACCCTGATAGTAGCGCTTGGCTTCCATTCCTTCTCCTCACCACCTGTGCGCCGGGTATGGCGCGTGCTCGTGATCAACGCGCGAGGGCGCGAGTTTGCAATAACAACGGTCCACGCTGCGCTAGCGCGGGATGTAAGGCTTGGGCTGCTGCGCAGCATGTGGGTGGTTCGGCCCAGCGTAGATGCGCAGTTTGGTCAGTAACCGGCGGCCCATCCGGTTCTTCGGCAGCATCCGCTTGACGGCAAGACGCAAGATACGATCCGGATGCTTGGCCAGCATCATCTTGTACGGTGTGGCCTTAATGCCACCCGGATACCCAGTGTGCCGATAGTAGATCTTCTGATCCGGTTTGCGCCCAGTCAATACGATCTTCTCGGCGTTAACCACAATCACGAAATCACCGCCGTCAATCGACGGGGTATACGTTGGTTTGTGCTTGCCGCGCAGCAGCGTACTGATCTGCGTCGCCAACCGGCCGAGCACCTTCCCGCTCGCATCAATGACGTACCAGTCGCGCTGCACTTCTGACGGTTTCTGATGATAGGTCTTCACCGCACCTATTCCTCGTGTACGTAGGACGAAGGCTGTTGGACCTTCGTCGTGCCATTTTGCCGTTCCAATGGTTCAGCCCAGCGAATAAGGCCGGGCGGATAGCGTACCGCCGTGAGCGTCAACCCGTGCGCTGGGGCGGTTGGCCCGGCCAGCCGGCGATCTCGGCTGACCAATACCTCACCAAACTGATCGACGTTCATCCGCCCACGCCCAACGAGCAGGAGCGTGCCGACGATCATCCGCACCATATGTTGCAGGAATGCATTTGCCGCTAGCTCGATGGCTAATAACCGCCGGTCAAACCACTCCCGCTCGACGATCCGGGTCCAATGAATCGTCCGTACAGTCGAGCGTTGGGTTGGCGTTGCCGTCGTGAAGGCGGCAAAATCATGCGTTCCCTCCAGTAGCCTGAGCGCTGCGGTCATTGCCGATACATCAAGCGTCCCTGCGTAATGCAGCGCCTGATGGCGGAGTTGCGGCAATGGCGCCGGCGCACACTCGATCAGGTAGCGATATTCACGCTGAAGAGCGCTAAAGCGCGCGTGAAAATCGCGAGTCGCTTCACCGACATTCTGTACCGTCAGATCGGTTGGCAGATGCGCATTCAGGCCACGCCAGATCGTAGCGAGCGAGTGGCGGGTTGCCGTCTGCACATGCGCCACCTGCCCAGAGGCGTGAACACCGGCATCGGTGCGTCCAGCCAACACTATCCGGCGTTGCTCCTGCGTAAGCGCCTCCCATGCCGATTCGAGCGCGCCTTGCACCGTGCGAATGTCGGTTTGCCACTGCGAGCCGGCGAAATCGGCGCCGTCATAGGCTAGCAGCAGCGCAATCGTCCGCATCAGACCAACTCGATCAAAGCCATTTCAGCCCCATCGCCGCGACGCGGGCCGAGCTTAGTGATCCGCGTGTAGCCACCATTGCGCCCGCCGTAAGTGGTCGGCGCAAAGGTAAACAGCTTGCGCATCGCGTCCTTGCTGGCCAGCTTCGAGAGCGCCATCCGGCGCGCATGCGGCGTGTCCTCGCGCGCAATCGAGAGCAGGTGTTCAATTTCAGGCTGGACCGCGCGCGCCTTGGCCAGCGTCGTCTTAATCTTCTTGTGCTCAATTAGGGCGATCATAAGGTTACGGTAAAGCGCCTTGCGGTGCTCATACGACCGCCCCAGCAACTTTCCGGCATGTCGATGTCGCATGGTCGTATCCTCTTAGCGCGACGCCCCATTCGCAGGCAATCGCGGAATATAACCCCGTTCAATCAATTTATCGCGAATCTCTTCCATCGATTTCTGGCCGAGATTACGCACCGACAAGAGTGCCTTCTCATCCATCTGCAACACCTGACCGATCTTGGTGATTTCGGCCCGCTTCAGGCAGTTATACGTGCGGGTCGAAAGTTCCAACGTCTCGATCGACGTGTCATAGACGTTCGCTGGAATCTCCAACCCATTCGTTTCGGGCTGGGATTCCGGTTCAGCGGCCAGCCGGTTGAAATTCGCGATTGTCGTGTTATAATGCACCAACACCCGAGCCGCATAGTCGAGCGCATCGACCGGTCGCACGGTGCCGTTGGTCCACACCTCAAGAATCAGGCGGTCGAAGTCCGTAGCTTGGCCGATACGGGTGTTTTCCACCACATAGTTCACCCGTGGCACCGGCGTAAAGATCGCGTCGATCGGAATCTCACCCAGCGGGAGAATCCCGCGCTGATCAGCCGACAGATAGCCGCGACCGCGCTCAATCGTCGCCACCAACTCAAACTGCGCCTGCGCGTGTTCGAGGGTGCAGATATAGTGATCAGGATCGACGACCACCAGCCCCTCTGGCAAGACCAGATCGGCTGCCGTCACTATTCCCGGCCCCTGCTTCCGAATCGTCGCGGTTGCCGTACCTTCGTGGCGGCCACGCAGATGGATGCCTTTCAGGTTCAAAATGATCTCGACCACATCCTCGGTCACACCGGGGATGGTATCGCTCTCCTGATAGACACCGGCAATGCGCACATGTGTCATCGCCGATCCGGGAATGGCTGTAAGCAGGACGCGCCGCAGCGCGTTACCGAGCGTGTGTCCATAGCCCGGATCGAGCGGCTCGATTTTAAAGCGCCCAAAGGTCTCGGTTGTCTCAACAACCTCGATCTTTGGTTGAGCGATATCGAGCACGGCTGCCTCCCATTTCTTCGTTTGCATCCCGCAGACGGGAGCTACTACCGGCTATAGAACTCGACGATCAACTGCTCGTTGATCCCGGCCTCAGCATCTTCACGGCGTGGCAGCGAAACCACTGTGCCCGAAAGGTCGGCGGCATTCAGCCGGAGCCATTCGGGGGCGCGGTGCTTGTTCAGCACGCCGCTATCGACCAGATTCTTGAAATAAGTGCGGCTGCGGCTCTGTGGGCGTACCGCGATCACTTGCCCAACCTTCACGGTATACGACGGGATATTTGTCTTGCGACCATCAACAACGATATGCCCGTGATTCACCAATTGGCGAGCCTGTGCGCGCGTCGTGGCAAACCCAAGCCGGTACACCACATTATCGAGCCGGCGCTCGAGCAAGCTCAGCAGGTACTCACCGGTCACGCCGCTGCGGCGCGACGCCTGCTCGAATAGACGGCGGAACTGGCGCTCGAGGACGCCATACAGAAACTTTGCTTTCTGCTTTTCGCGCAACTGCATACCATAGTCGGACAACTGCCGGCGACGGGCTGCAGCACCGTGCTGCCCCGGCGGATCCGACCGCTTGTTCAGAATGCGCTGTCCTTTTTCGGTGATTCCAATCCCCAGCCGTCGGCTCACCTTACCGACGGGGCCTGTGTATCGCGCCATAGTCTTCCTTATCCTTTGTCAATATCACGAACGCAGGGAAACGCTGCGTTCCGCTTTTCACACCTGTGAGATGGGCGCCGGTGCTGCTGCTTGCACGCACCACCGCAGTGGGCGTCCGGGAACGATGCCCTCCGGTTCCAATTGCGGTCGTCTCACAGTACAAAACTAGTACCCTTTCGCTACCCGTCTCCGAACGGTTGCGCTTACACGCGGCGGCGCTTGGGCGGGCGGCAGCCGTTGTGCGGAATTGGCGTCACATCGGTAATCGCCGTGATCTGCAAACCGGCGGCCTGCAACGACCGGATCGCGGCCTCGCGGCCAGCGCCGGGACCCTTCACAAACACCTCAACCGACCGCATGCCATTTTCCATCGCCTTACGGGCGGCGTTCTCGGCAGCCACCTGCGCAGCGTAGGGGGTGCTCTTGCGCGAGCCTTTGAAACCGCTCTGGCCGGCGCTTGCCCAACATATCACGGCGCCCTGTGGATCGGTAATCGTCACGATCGTATTATTAAACGTGCTCTGAATATGCGCCTGACCCCGCGGCACATTCTTGCGTTCGCGGCGCTTGCCACGCTGGCGTGCCGTCGTCGTGGTCGCTTTTCCCTTCGCGGGCATGCCTCACTCCTTATTACAACTACTTCTTGGTCTTCTTCTTGATACCGATCGCCTGACCGCGCCGCCCGCGGCGAGTGCGGGCATTGGTGCGCGTGCGCTGGCCACGCACCGGCATACCGCGGCGGTGGCGCAGGCCACGGTAACAACCAATATCCATCAGGCGCTTGATATTCAACTGCACCTCGCGGCGCAAATCACCCTCGACCCGATACTCGCGATCGACAATCTCGCGAATCCGGCCAACCTCTTCCTCGGTTAGATCACGTACTCGGCGCTCGGGATTTACATTCGCCTTGCGCAGAATGTCCATGCCATTCGAGCGTCCGATCCCATAGATGTAGGTGATCGCAATCTCGATCTTTTTGTTGCGGGGAATATCAACCCCGGCGATACGTGCCATGCCTGTCCTCTTCGCTACTGATAGGTTCCGCCAACCGAATGCGGCTGGCGGAGCGTCTTCTCGGCCCGTCAGAGCGGGCGGATATTGCCTACCGTTATCCTTGCCGCTGTTTATGCTTCGGTGTGCGTGAGCAGATCACCCGGATCACGCCCTTGCGCTTAATCACCTTGCAATACTCGCAGCGCGGCTTTACCGACGCTCGCACTTTCATTTCAGCCTCCTTGCGGCGGCGGACGCCGCCGTGCTGCGTCGCGCCCCCTACTTATAGCGATACGTAATGCGTCCCCGGGTCAGGTCATACGGCGACAGCTCGACCAGCACCCGGTCACCCTTCAAGATCCGGATGTAATTCATCCGCATCTTGCCCGAGATGTGAGCGAGCACTTCATGCCCGTTATCGAGCTGCACCCGGAACATTGCATTGGGCAATGGCTCGGTGATCGTGCCCTCCATCTCGATCACGTCCTTCTTCTTCGACATATCCCTCCTAACCTACGGCTGCGCCGGCGCCAGATACGGGCTCAGCGCTTTCAGCATTGCCTCTGTCACGAGCGCGATCTCACGTTGACCATCGATCTCATGCAGGATGCCCTGTCGCTGATAATACTCAATCAGCGGCATTGTTTGGGCGAAGTAGACATCCAGCCGGTGCTGCGCCGTCTCGATCGAATCATCGCTCCGTTGATAGAGTTTGCCGCCGCAGGCGTCGCAGATACCCGGTCGGTGCGACGGAAAATAATAGATGTTGAAGATGGCGCCGCAAGTGCGGCACGTCTGCCGACCGGCAATTCGGCGCAGCAGCACGTCTTGTGGCACGGCCAAAAAGAGCACGGCGTCGATGCGAGCACCGTCACCCACGAGCGCTTCTTCGAGCGCCCGCGCTTGATCTTGGGTCCGCGGGAAACCGTCGAAGATGACACCGGAGGCGCAATCCGGCTGCCGGATGCGCTCGAGAATCATCCGAATCACAACCTCATCTGGTACCAATTCACCGCGATCCATATAGGACTTTGCCAGCATGCCCAATTCGGTTCCTTCACGCAACGCGGCGCGAAAGAGATCGCCGCTGGCGACATGGGTCAAACCAGTCCGATCAGCGAGGGTTTTTGCCTGTGTGCCTTTGCCGGCCCCCGGCGGTCCTAACAAGATAACGTTGGTCATGACTCGGCGCTCGCTCATTTTCAGAACCGTACAGGACGCTGCACGGTATGACCGTCTGCCTGTCTCACAAAGACGCTGCCCAACCGGCATGCCGGCGAGCAACGACTTGTATTGTACTACACTTTTTGCCGTTCGTGTGCAACGCCTACCGGGTCAAAAAACCCTCGTAGTCGCGCATAATCAACTGCGCCTCAAGCTGGCGCATGGTATCGACTGCCACACCGACCACAATCAGCAGCGCAGTGCTACCTAGCCCAATTTGCACACCAGTAATTGACTGGGTAAGGAAGGGCAACACTGCGATCAAGCCAAGGAAGAGCGCGCCGGCGAGGGTGATCCGGTTAAGTACCTTCATCAGATACTCCTCCGTCTTCTTGCCGGGGCGAATGCCGGGGATGAACCCACCATTGCGCTGCAAGTTCTCGGCGAGATCTTGCTGGGCGAAGATTACCACTGTGTAGAAATAGGTAAACCCAACCGTCAATAAGAAGAGGAGCGTCATGTAGACGATCCCGCCACCTTGCCCGGTTGGATTGAACGTGTTGTAGAAGAAGCCAGCGATCGCATTCCCGATCCCTTCAGCGCCGGGCCGGTAGAACCACGACGCGACGATGCCGGGGAAGATAATAATGCTTTGCGCGAAGATCAACGGGATCATGCCGGCCGAATTCACCTTCAGCGGAATGAAGCTGCTCTGGCCGCCATAGACTTTGTTCCCGCGCACCCGCCGCGCATATTGCACCCGAATACGGCGCTGGCCTTCTTGGATCAACACAATACCGACGATCGTCAGCAGGGCAATGGCAATAAAGCCGATCAGGCCAAGAATAGTGCTGAAATCACCGGCTTGGCTGATCTGGAAGCCCTGAATGATCAAGCCGGGCAATCGCGAAACAATGCCGCCGAAGATGATAATCGAAATACCGTTGCCGATCCCACGTTCGTTGATCTGTTCACCGAGCCAAATCAGCAACATCGTGCCGGCGACCATCGTGGTAAGCACGGTGAACGTCGGCAAGAAATTCGCCCCTAAATCAAACGGGGTCCGGAACAATGACTGAATCGGATCATTGTTCGGGTTAATCGTGCGCTCAAGGGTCAGCGTTTGGCCGTAGGCTTGCAGGTACGCTAGCGGAATGGTCAGCCACAACTGGTAGCGGTTGAGGCGCAGGCGGCCCTGTTCGCCCTCTTTCTGCAATTCTTGCAGCGCGGGAATTAGCGGTTGCAGCAACTGCATGATAATTTGGGCGGTGATATACGGGTACACTCCCATTGCCGCCACGGAAAAGTTTTCTAGCGCGCCGCCGGCAAACAGATTGAGCAACTGGGCTAGTTGGTTGGTTGCCAGCGCCTGCCGTAACTGCTCGAGCGTTACCGGGTTGATGTTGGGCACCGGAATATGCGCGATCAGGCGAAACAGAAACAGCATCCCAATTGTAAAGAGGATGCGGCGCCGGAGATCAGGCAACTGAATAGCGCGAAGTACAGCCTGCAGCATGGTGATGCTTCCTGTGGGCGGCGAGAACGACAAGGTTCTCGCCGCGCTGACCGATTACGATTGGAGAGCTTTGCGCATGCTCGGATTGGGCCCGCGCGAGCGTGAGGGGCGCTCGATGACCCACGTCAGATCGATCGCCTTTCCGCCGGCAGCCTCGATCTTCTGGCGGGCGCTGGCCGAAAATTTATGCGCCTTGATCACCAACGGCTGGCTCAATTCGCCGTCACCGAGAATCTTGATCGGCATCTTCTTGCGGCGCACCAGCCGGCGATGCAATAGCGACTCCGGCGTCACTTCCAGCTCAACCGGCCAATCAGCAAGGCTGCCAATATTCACCACTTCATACTCAACGCGGAACTTGTTAGTGAAGCCGCGCTTGAATGGCATGCGCTTCACCAGCCGGTTCTGGCCGCCCTCAAACGTGCGGTAAGGACCGGGCCCGCTACGAGCCTTCTGGCCCATCATACCCTTACCGCCGGTCTTACCTTTGCCCGAGCCGTGGCCGCGACCGATGCGCTTGCTCTTGCGGCGCGAACCCTCGGCGGGGCGCAAATCGTGAAGTTTCATGCCTGCACCTCGTCCTCAACCTCTTCCACCTTCACGAGGTGCTGAATCTTAAACAGCATCCCGCGCACCGATGGATTATCGGGTTTGAGCACACTCTGATTCAAGCGGCGCAAGCCCAGCGCGGCCAGCGTCTCTTTCTGGTCGCGCGCATAGCCAATTGCGCTCTTGACATACGTTACGCGCAGCTTACCCATCACGCCGCCTCCGTTTCGCGCCGCGTCCGGCGTTCCATCAGCTCTTGCGTCGTCATGTCGCGCCGGCGTGCCATCTCTGGTAGCGAGGTCATCTCGCTCAGCGCCTTGAATGTTGCCTTCACAACATTCACCGGGTTATTGCTGCCATAGACCTTCGAAAGCAGGTCTTTAATACCAGCCGCCTCAACTACCGGGCGCACGCCGCGACCGGCGATAACGCCGGTACCGGGGGCTGCCGGGCGAAGCATCACCTTAGTGGCAGCATACTTCGTCACGACCTCATGGGGGACGGTCGAATGCACCAGCGGTACGCGGATCAGATTACGCTTGGCTGCTTCGGCCCCCTTGCGAATCGCATCCGGCACTTCTGCCGCTTTACCCATGCCAATGCCAACGTGGCCTTTGCCATCACCGACCACAACGACCGTGCTGAAGCTGAAGCGGCGGCCGCCCTTCACGACCTTTGACACGCGGTTGATCTGGACGACTCGCTCCTCGAGCTCCAGCGTGTCGGGGTTGATACGTTCTCGTTTCACAGTTCCTCCGCTACGCTGCCCTTGGGCAACTAGAAGTTCAGACCAGCTTCGCGGGCCGCTTCGGCCAGCGCTTTCACCCGTCCGTGATACTTATAGCCGCCGCGATCGAAGACCACCTTCGTAATCCCGGCCTGCAACGCTCGTTCGGCAATCAACTTGCCGACCAGCGCCGCTTCCTGCGTCTTGGTCATTTCCGGATTGCCGTTCCAGCCCTTTTCTATGGTGGAAGCGGCAACCAGCGTATGGCCGACGGTATCATCAATCACCTGCGCGTAGATGTGGGCATGGCTGCGGAACACATTCAGCCGCGGCCGTTCTGGCGTGCCCGACACGCGCTTGCGGATGCGATTGTGCCGGCGAAGCCGGAGTTCACGTGGTGTTCGTTTTCCCATACTATCCTCAATACTGCCGCAACGGAGATTCTATCCCCCGTCGCTCGCTTGATTCAATGACGATAGAACAGTTGCGTTGTAGCCCCTGCATCCGCCCTTCTCCGACTGGATAGAGCGGGGCGAGATGCCTCAGACGGGGGCAAGCATCGCTCATCAATATTGTCTATCCTATCGCTACCGCGTCTGCCGCTAGCCGCGTTTTCAGCGAACTACTTCGCCTTGCCAGCCTTGCCAGCCTTGCGGCGGATCTTCTCTTCGACGTACTTGATGCCCTTGCCTTTATACGGCTCCGGCGGGCGCAGGCTGCGAATGCGCGCTGCCTCTTCACCCACCTGTTGCTTATCGATCCCGACCACCGTCAGCGCCAGCGGGTCGTTGGCCGACTTGCGCTCACCGACGATATAGCTAATGTTTGGCGGCGGATCGAGGCGCACCTGATGGGAAAAGCCTAGGTTGAGCACCAGCGTCTTGCCCTCAAGCTGGGCACGGTAGCCGACGCCATTGATTTCTAACGCCCGCTGCCAGCCCTGCGTCACCCCTATAATCATATTATTGAGCAGGGTACGCGTCAGGCCATGCAGCGCCCGGTGCAACTTCCCGTCCGAAGGGCGTTGGACGGTAATCACATCCCCCTCTTGCTTAATCAGCATATCGGGGTGCAACTGTTGGGTCAGGGTACCTTTCGGGCCTTTCACCGTCACGAGGTTCTGCTCGCCGATGGTAACCTGAACGCCCTTCGGCACGGTAATCGGTCGTTTGCCAATTCGCGACATGATACTCCTCCGTGCGCGTTACCAAACGTAGCAGAGCACTTCGCCACCGACGCGCTCGCGCCAAGCCTCGTGGTCAGCGAGCACACCCTTCGGCGTTGAGAGAATGCTCAGCCCGAGGCCGCCGCGCACCCGCGGAATGTCATCGCGCTTGGTATAGATGCGCAGCCCCGGCTTACTCACCCGGCGCAGACCGGTAATCGCCGGCCGGCGGTCGGACATATACTTCAGCGTAATCGAGATGGTCTTGTACGGCTTGCCATCATCGATCACCGTGTAATCCCGAATAAAACCTTCTCGCTTCAAAATGTCGGCAATCGCAATCTTCATCTTCGATGCCGGCATCGTCACCGTTGTATGGCGGGCCATGCACGCATTGCGGATGCGTGTCAGCATATCGCCGATAGGATCATTCACACTCACGGTATGCCTCCTCACAAGTCGGGCGTCAATAACGTTTCTGATTGCCGCACAGCACTCACCAGCTCGACTTGACGACGCCCGGAATGAGGCCCTTCAACGCATGCTCGCGGAAGCAGATACGGCACATCCCGAACTTTCGAATGTAGGCTCGCGACCGGCCGCAGATCTTGCAGCGATTATAGGCGCGCACCCGAAACTTCGGTGGCCGCTGAGCCTTCACGATCAACGACTTCTTAGCCAACGGAATACCTCCTCAAAGCGTTGAACCAGTCAGCGCACTGCGCGCTCTTAGTTCAAACTAATCACGAAATGGCATACCGAGCCGCTTGAGCAGCGAATAGGCTTGCTCATCATTCGGCGCGCTGGTGACAATCGCCACCTCTAATCCACGAATCTTATCGATCTTGTCGTAGTCGATGTCTGGGAAGACGATCTGCTCGCGCAGACCAAGGCTATAGTTGCCGCGGCCATCGAACGAACTGCGGCTCACACCGCGAAAGTCGCGGATGCGCGGCAGCGCCAGCGAGCAGAGCCGGTCGAGAAAATCGTACATCCGATCGCCGCGCAGCGTTACCATCGCGCCGATCGGCATCCCGGCGCGCAGCTTAAACGACGCCACCGACTTCTTGGCCCGCGTTACCACTGGCTTTTGGCCAGTGATCGTCGCCAGATCATTCACGGCGGCCTCGATCGCCTTGGCATTCTGCACCGCCTCGCCGACGCCAACATTAACCACAATTTTGACAAGGCGCGGCACCTGCATGATGGACTTGAACTTAAACTCCTCCATCAATGCCGGGACGACCTCGTTCTGATACTTTTCACGCAATCGAACGGTCATAGCTCTTTCTCCAGGGGCTTGGCGTCAGTCTTAAGCTGCGCCGGCCCTGAAATAGACTACTTATCGATAATGGCATCACAGGCCTTGCAATAGCGCACCTTGCGCGGACGGCCTTTATGATCGGTCTCTTCAAGGAATCGCTTGCCGGTGCGTGAGGCCCGCCCGCAGCTCGGGCAGATCAGCATCACATTTGAAGCGTGCAGTGGCGCTTCCATCTCGATAATCCCGCCGGCGCGACCGGGGCCGCGCGGCTTCTGGTGGCGCTTAACGATATTTAGCCCTTCCACCACCACCCGGTTGACTGCCGGCAGCGCACGCTTGATCTTGCCGCGGCGCCCCTTATCTTTGCCGGCGATCACCAACACTTCATCACCAGTCTTCACATGCATCACAGCACCTCCGGGGCGAGCGACACGATCCGCATAAACTGCTTCTCGCGCAACTCACGGGCCACCGGGCCAAAGATACGGGTGCCACGGGGGTTATTCTCTTTCCCAATCAGCACCGCCGCGTTATCATCAAAGCGGATGTGTGAACCGTCGGGCCGGCCATACTCTTTGGCCGTGCGGATAATCACCGCTTTGACCACATCACCCTTTTTGACCTGACCGCCGGGCGTAGCCACCTTTACCGATGCGACAATGATGTCACCGACCCGGCCATAGCGCACCCGCGAACCACCGAGGACCCGGATGCACATGATCTCTTTGGCCCCGGTATTATCGGCGACCTTTAGCCGTGTTTGAGGCTGGATCATGGCTACTCCTCCTCGCCACGCTTGACGATTTCGACTACCCGCCAGCGCTTCGTGCGGCTCAGCGGGCGAGTCTCTTCGATCCGCACGACATCACCCACTTTGCAGTTGTTCTCCTCATCGTGGGCGTGAAACTTCTTCGTCCGCCGAATAATCTTGCGGTAGAGCGGATGGGGCTTGAGATAATCCACCGCCACTACTACCGTCTTGTCCATTTTATCACTGACGACGCGGCCAAGCTTTGTCGTTTTGCGCTTCTGTTCTGCGGTCATCATGATCTGCTCCATAATCCGTTAGCCGAGCTCAGCCTGCGCTAACTCGCGCTCGCGCAGGATGGTCAGGATGCGCGCAATCTCCTTCTTAACCTGACGCGGCCGAGCGGTATTAGTCAAGCTGCCGGTCGCCTTTTGGAAGCGCAGATTAAACAGCTCAACCTTATACTCAGCCAGCTTCGCGCGCAGTTGGGCATCATCGAGGGCGCGCAGCTCATTCGTTTTCACTGCTCACCTCCTCAGCCGTAGCCATCGTGCCCTGCTCTTCGCGGTCGATGACCTTGCACTTTACCGGCAGCTTTTGCGCTGCGCGGCGCAAGGCCTCGTGGGCGACCTCTTCACGAACTCCGCCCAACTCGAACATAATCCGGCCGGGCTTAACTACCGCCACCCAGTGGTCAACCGAACCCTTACCGCCACCCATACGAGTCTCAGCGGGCTTGCGAGTAACGGGTTTATCCGGAAAAATCCGAATCCAAACCTTACCGCCACGCTTCACATAATTGGTGATGGCACGGCGGGCAGCCTCAATCTGACGACTGGAGATCCAGCTCGGTTCGAGCGCCATCAGGCCATACTCGCCAAACACGACATTATTGCCGCGGTACGAAAGGCCGGGGCTGCGCCCTTTTTGCATTTTGCGGTACTTCGTGCGCTTAGGCAGAAGCATTGCTATTCCTCCTCGGCTGGCGTTCACGCCGTTCGGGTGCGGGCGCCGCCGGCTGTTCGACCTGCGCCTTCGTGGTCTGGTTCGGGAAGACCTCTCCCTTATAGATCCAGACCTTCACGCCGATGCGGCCGTAGGTCGTGTGGGCATGCACCTGCGCATAATCGATATCAGCGCGAAGCGTATGGCGTGGTACGCGGCCCTCAGCTTCTTCGTGGACGCGCGACATTTCGGCGCCGCCCAGACGGCCCGAGCAGCGCACCTTGACACCTTGCGCCCCCAGCCGCATAGCGCGCTGGACGGCCTGCTTCATTGCGCGTTTGTAACTGACACGCTTGGTAATCTGCTCGCCGATGCTCTCGGCTACCAACTGGGCATCAAGTTCGGGCTGATTAATCTCTTTGATATTCAGCTTTATCTTCTTGCCCGTTTTGCGCTCTAGCGTGCTCTTCAGCGTATCGACATTCGTGCCGCGTTTGCCGATCACGATCCCGGGCTTGGCCGTATAGACCGAAATCTCGATCTTATTGGCTGAGCGTTCGATCTCGATCCGCGACACGCCTGCGCTCTGCAATTCCTTGCTGATCAGCTTGCGCAGCTCGATATCTTCATGAAGCTGGCGAGTGTACTCTTCGCCATTGGCGAACCACTTCGATTGCCAGTCCTTGATATACCCGAGCCGGAAGCCGATCGGATGTACTTTGCGCCCCAAGCGAGCCTCCCTCTACTAGTACTCCGACTTATCGGCCACCACCACCGTGATATGGGTGGTTGGTTTGCGGATGCGATTCGCCATACCGCGCGCCCGCGGCATAAACCGTTTCAAGACCGGGCCTTGATCGGCGTAAATGGTCTTAATGTACAGCTCTTCGCGATCCATCTCAAAGTTGTGCTCGGCGTTCGCGATTGCCGACTTGAGGGTGCGGGCCACCTCGCGAGCCGCCTTTTGCGGCATATAGCGCAACGTGGCCAATGCACGGTCAACCGGCATGCCGCGCACAACATCCATCACGAGGCGAACCTTCAGCGGCGAGATTCGCACATAGCGGGTCACAGCTTTTGCTTCCATTGCTCTTCTCGTATCGCTACCCGACGCATCTCCACAAGCGTGCTATTCTACCACGTTTCTGGTCTGATGCCATCGGACTTAAGCGGGAGCTACTTGACTTTCCCGCGCTTATCGGCCTTCTTGCCGCCGTGGCCGCGGAAAAAGCGAGTCGGTGCAAACTCACCCAGCTTGTGCCCGACCATGTTTTCAGTAATGTAGACGGGCACGTGGCGGCGGCCATCATGGACGGCGATAGTGTGGCCAATCATCTGCGGGAAGATGGTCGAGTCGCGCGACCATGTGCGGATCACCCGCTTCTCATTGGCCTTATTCATCGCCTCAATCTTATCGAGCAATCGAATATCGACGTATGGCCCCTTCTTCGACGAGCGGGACATAGTTCCTCCTCATAGGGTGCCGGGCGGCTACGGTTACCACCCGGCAGAGCAACCTTACTTGCGCCGGCGGACAATAAAGCGATCGAAGCGCGGATTGTGGCGGGTCTTGACGCCACGAGCCGGCTTGCCCCACTTTGTCTTCGGCGTGCTCATGCCACGCGGAGCGCGACCCTCGCCACCGCCGTGAGGATGGTCGCGGGGGTTCATCGCCGCTCCACGCACGCGTGGCCGGCGGCCGAGCCAGCGCGAGCGTCCGGCCTTGCCAATCCGAATGTTCTGATGATCGACATTGCCCACTTGCCCAATGGTGGCCATACACCGCACGTGGATCATGCGCATCTCACCAGAGGGCATACGGACAGTGGCGTAATCACCCTCTTTGGCCATCAACTGGGCGGCTGTACCAGCCGAGCGCACCAACACGCCACCGCGCCCAATCTCCAGCTCGATATTGTGGATCTGGGTACCGAGCGGAATAGCGCTGATAGGTAGGGCGTTACCAACGCGAATTTCGGCATCAGGGCCACTCATCACCGTATCGCCAACCTTAAGGCCGAGCGGCGCAATAATGTAGCGCTTCTCACCATCAGCGTAGGCCAATAGGGCAATCCGGGCGCTGCGGTTGGGATCGTACTCAATCGCCTGCACCTTGGCCGGAATGCCGAACTTATTCCGCTTAAAGTCGATAATGCGATAAAACCGCTTATGACCGCCGCCGCGATGGCGCACGGTAATGCGGCCCTGATTATTGCGGCCGGCCTTCTTGCGCAATGGCTCGATCAAGCCCGGCTCTGGCCGTTTCTTGGTAATCTCCTCGAAGGTCGAAACCGACATATTGCGGCGACCGGCCGAGGTTGGCTTGTAAATGCGAACTCCCATACGTTGTCTCCCTCTGGCAGCGCCGGCTCATCAGTGCGAACCGGCACCGGTCACTGCTTTCTGTTCAGCAGCGACGTTATGCGCCGAAGATCTCGATCCGATCACCTTCGGCCAGCGTCACAATCGCCTTCTTCCAATCGCGGGTATAACCAACCGATTGACCGCGCCGGCGGCGCTTCCCGCGCACATTGATCGTATGCACCTTGGTGACCGTCACATTAAAGATGGTCTCAACCGCGCGCTTGATCTGAGGCTTGGTCGCCTCGCGATGGACCTCAAACGTATACTTGTTGAGTTCCATCAAGCTGGTATTCTTCTCGGTGATCAGCGGGCGGATCAGAATATCATACGGCGTCAGCATGGTTTAATCCTCCTGCGCCGGCGCCGCCACGCGCGTGCGTTCGCCGAGATAACTCTCGACCACCTCAACCGCCGCTTTGGGCATGACGATGTGGTCATAGACCAACAGATCGCGCACATTGAGGTAGTGGGCCAGCAGCGTCTTCACCTGCGGCAGATTATTGGCCGAGCGCCGCAGATTCTCATTCGCCGGGCTCTTGCTGTCGATCACGACCAGCGTCTTCGTATCGGCGAGGCCGTGCGCCTTGAGGAAGGCGATGAAATCCTTGGTGCGCGGCTGCTCGAAGCTCAGCGCATCCACAAACCGGATCTGGCCGGCGGCAAACTTAGCCGACAATGCTGAGCGCACGCCAAGCCGGCGCATCTTGCGCGGCATCGAGACGCGATACGAGCGCGGATGGGGGCCGTGAGCGATACCGCCGCCCTTGTGATGCGGCGCGCGGATCGAACCTTGGCGGGCGCGACCAGTGCCCTTCTGACGATAGAGCTTGCGGGTCGAACCCTTAACCTCGCCGCGACCGCGCGTATTGTGCGTACCGAGGCGGGCGTTCGCGTTCTGCATCACCACATATTGATGCATCACCGGCACATTCGGCTCGATGCCGAAGATATAATCGCTCACCTCAATGGCGCCTACCTGTTCGCCGGCCTGATTGTAGAGTGTTGCCTGCATCGTTTTACCCCTCTAGCCCTTCACCGCTTTGCGGATCTGAAGCAGGCCATTGCGGGCGCCGGGAACGGAGCCCTTCACCAGTAGCAGATTCTGTTCGGGTAGCACTTCGACCACTTCCAGATTCTGGATCGTGACTCGCTTACCACCCATGCGACCAGCCATGCGTTGGCCCTTCCACACGCGACCGGGTGTGGTACCGGCGCCGATTGAACCGGGAGCGCGGTGGCGGTCACTTTGGCCGTGAGTCTTGGGGCCGCCGCGGAAGCCGTGCCGCTTGACGACGCCGGCAAAGCCGCGTCCCTTCGAGTTGCCGGCAATATCGACCTTCTGGCCGGGCTTAAACAGTTCAACCGTTACCACCTCGCCGGGCTTGTGGGCTAATGGGTCATCAGCACTAAATTCGCGCAGGTAGCGCAGCATTGCACCACCTGCTGCCTTGAGATGGCCCTGCTGCGGCTTAGTCAGCTTGCGCGGCTCGACCTCTTCGTAGCCAAGCTGCACCGCACTATAGCCATCACGCTCCGGCGTGCGGATCTGGGTGACGATGCAGGGGCCGGCCGAGATCACCGTTACCGGAATAGCCATGCCCTTCTCAGTGAAGTACTGCATCATCCCGATTTTGCGACCTAACAATCCGTGGATCATAGTGTACCTCCGCAGCATGCGTCATTCGCGCAGCGGCTGCCTTTCCGGCGCGCGTCACCGCCGTTGACCAAGAACGAAGCCGTCGTCAGCGGTACGCAACGCCTGCTTTTCTTCTACAGCTTAATCTCAATATCGACACCAGCCGGCAGATTGAGTTTCATCAGAGCATTAATCGTTTGCTGGCTCGGATCGAGCACATCGATTAATCGTTTGTGGGTGCGAATCTCAAACTGCTCCTGCGAGTCTTTGTCGATGAACCCTGACCGGATCACGCTGTAACGCTCGATCTTGGTTGGCAGCGGAACTGGGCCGGCGACTAGTGCGCCGGTACGCTCGGCTGCCTCGACGATCTGGCGCGCAGATTGGTCAAGGATCTTGTGATCATACGCCTTGAGGCGAATACGAACCTTTTGCTTAGCCATCTTTTTTCTCCAATCGACGGGGACGTGGGAGAACCACGCCCCGTTTCCGGTTCACATTCTGCTAATCAAGGATCTTGGTCACGACGCCGGCGCCAACGGTGCGACCACCCTCGCGGATTGCGAAGCGGAGGCCCTCTTCGATGGCCACCGGCACGATCAGCTCAATCGTCATCACCACGTTATCGCCCGGCATCACCATCTCC